>JBFFLX010000018.1:0-34191 GCA_041554435.1 Bacteroidales bacterium | reverse complement strand
GTCGAAGGATAGCAAAAAAATATATTTCACCAGCGACTGGCATGGTGCTTTTCAAATTTATTCATATAATGTTAAAAAAGGTGATATAAAGCAAATTACAACAGGATTACATGATTATAGAAGTGTTGCAGAGGCCAATAAAAAACTTATTGCCACCATGCAAACCATGTCGTTACCTACTGAAATATTTGCCATAAAAGAAAAAAATGGAGAATCACAACAGATAAGTTTTACCAACAAAGAATTGCTTTCTAAGTTAAGCATGGGTAAAACTGAAGAAAGATGGATGGAAACAGCAGATGGTAAGCAAATGCAGGTTTTTGTCATTTATCCACCACACTTCGACCCAAATAAAAAATATCCTACCCTGTTATACTGTAAGGGTGGCCCACAAGGCCCATTGAGTCAGAGTTTCCATTACCGCTGGAACTATCAGTTAATGGCTGCCAACGGTTATATTATTGTTGCACCTGCACGTAGAGGAGTTTCAGGTTTTGGCCAGGCCTGGCAGGAACAAATTTCAGGCGACTATCATGGAAAAAGTATGCAGGATTACTTAACTGCCATCGATCAAATGGCGCAGGAACCCTTCGTTGACGAAGACAATTTAGGAGCCGTTGGAGCGAGTGCCGGTGGTTATGCCGTATATTATCTTGCAGGTATCCACAATGAAAGATTCAAAGCATTTATTGCTCACGATGGTATTTTTAATGAAGAAGCACAATATCTTGAAACAGAGGAGATGTGGTTCGAAAACTGGGATAAGGGCGGCCCATTCTGGGAAAAAGACAATAAAGTGGCTCAGGAAGCTTACGCTCATTCTCCACACAAACTGGTTCAAAACTGGGATACACCAATATTGGTAATACATAGCGAAAAAGATTATCGCGTTGTTGTAACACAAGGTATGACAGCATTTAACGCTGCTGTTTTAAGAGGTGTTCCTGCTGAGTATTTATATTTCCCCGATGAAAACCACTGGATACTTCAACCACAAAATGCAATACTCTGGCAAAGAGTTTATTTCAATTGGTTAGATAAATGGCTTAAATAATAAAAATTGATTTAGTTTTGAATTTTAAGAAGTTAGTTTATATATTGATATTCGTGTCGTTTTCAGCATCTGCCTTTTCCAATAACCCTGCAGATACTGTTCAGTCCGACACTACAGGACCATGGGGTTTTACATCCCTTAATATGCTGTCAATAAATCAAATAGCATTCCTTAATTGGGCCTCCGGAGGTGAAAGTTCGCTTTCTGCTAAAGTTAGTACAGAATACGATTTAACATATAAAAAAGAACGGTTTTCTTACGAACATTCGGGTAAAATAGCCTTCGGCTTAGTGGGCTATATCGATAAAAGGGTTGAAAAAACTGATGATCTTTTCGACTTTTTGTGGTCAGCAAATCACGAAGCATATAAAAGCCTTCACCTTACAGGTATGCTTACTTTTAAATCGCAATTTGCAAATGGATATAAATATCCTGACGACTCTACTCTAATTTCCACCTTTATGGCTCCCGGATATATTAATCTGTCGATGGGACTTAAGTTAAAACCTAATAAGGATTTTCAACTTTATGTTAGTCCCCTGGCCGGGAAACTTACCATGGTTTTAAATCAGGATCTGGCCGATAAAGGTGCATACGGAGTAAAAAAAGCAATTATTGATACAGCAGGAAATATTGTACAAAACGGAGAAAATCTTCTTAGTGAAGTTGGTGTAAAAGTTTTAACAAGCTATAAAACAAAGTTAATGGATAATATTGACTTGCGGACAACATTAAACCTTTACAATAATTATACTGATTATGTAATTTCCAATAGGTGGAATATTGATGTGGATTGGGACACAAGAGTTGTTTTTAATATTAATAAGATATTTTCTTCTGTTCTATATTTCCATTTAAAATACGACCATAATACATTAATTTCTGAGTATGAGTTAATTGATGGAGAAAAGACCCTGGTTTCTCAGGGACCTCGCTTACAACTAAAAGAATCATTTGGATTAAGTTTATCATATAAGATATAATATTAATAGGCATATTCATTTAAAATAAATGCTAAATTTGTTGAATACCATAATAATTAAGAGTTTATGAAAATAACAATAGTAGGCACAGGATACGTTGGCCTTGTTACAGGAACATGTTTTGCAGAAGTTGGAATAGATGTTACATGTGTTGACATTGATGAGAAAAAAATAGAGAACCTTAACAAAGGAATAATCCCGATTTATGAGCCAGGCCTTGAAGAAATGGTTGAGCGTAATGTAAACGCCGGGCGTCTTCACTTTAGCACCAAGATTGCCGAATCTCTGGATGGCGTGCAAGTTGTATTTGGAGCTGTGGGAACACCACCTGATGAGGATGGTAGTGCCGACCTAAAATATGTGCTTCAGGTAGCCAAAGAGGTAGCATTAAACGTGGATAATTATGTACTGATGGTTACAAAAAGCACAGTACCTGTTGGAACTGCTGAGAAAGTTAGAAAAGTAATGGAAGATACTTTAAAAGAAAGAGGTGCTGATATCGACTTTGATGTTGCTTCAAACCCTGAATTTCTCAAAGAAGGTGCTGCTGTTGACGATTTCTTAAAACCCGACAGAATAGTTGTGGGCGTTGATTCGGAAAAAGCTAAAAAAATCATGGATAAACTCTACAAACCTTTTACCATGAATGGTCATCCGGTAATTTTTATGGACATTGTTTCTGCAGAAATGACAAAATATACGGCCAACTCAATGCTTGCCACCAAAATTAGTTTTATGAACGATATTGCTAATCTTTGCGAAATTGTTGGCGCCGATGTTAATATGGTGCGAAAAGGTATAGGAAGCGATCGTAGAATTGGGAAATATTTTATTTATCCGGGTACCGGATATGGTGGATCATGCTTTCCAAAAGATGTAAAAGCTCTTATTAAAACCGCTGATCAATTTGGCTATAGTCTGGAGGTATTAAAATCTGTTGAAAACGTTAACGAACGACAAAAATCAGTGCTCTTTGGTAAAGCAATGAAATTCTTTAACGGAGATTTGAAAGATAAAACTATTGCAATTTGGGGCCTTTCATTCAAACCTCAAACTGACGACATGCGTGAAGCACCTTCTTTGGTGATTATCAATAAATTACTTGAACAAGGCGCAAAAGTAAAAGCATACGACCCGGTTGCTATGAAAGAAGCACATAGAATAATTGGTGATAATATTGAGTATTGTAAAGATCAGTACGAAGCAATTATTGATGCCGATGCTCTATTCCTGGTTACCGAATGGCCGGAATTTAAATTCCCTAATTTCAATGTAATGTCAAAACTTCTCTCTCAGAAAGTTATTTTTGATGGAAGAAATGTTTACGATGTTAAAGAAATGAAAGCAGAAGGCTTTAAATATTTTGGTATTGGCACCAAATAATTACTAATTCTTAAACTATATTTCAAAAACTTTAATTTATGAAACGAATACTAGTAACCGGAGGAGCAGGTTTCCTAGGATCGCACCTCTGCGAGAGACTCCTTAACGAGGGTAATGAAGTAATTTCTCTGGATAATTATTTTACGGGCCAAAAGCGAAACATTGTTCATCTTATGGATAATCCATATTTTGAAATGATACGCCATGATGTTACAATGCCTTTCTTTATCGAAGTTGATGAAATATACAATCTTGCTTGTCCTGCTTCTCCAATACATTATCAGTATAACGGTATAAAAACTGTTAAAACTTCTGTCATGGGCGCCATAAATATGCTGGGATTAGCTAAACGCATAAAGGCTAAAGTTTTACAGGCCTCCACAAGCGAAGTTTATGGTGATCCACAAATTCACCCGCAGACCGAAGACTATTGGGGTCACGTAAATCCAATCGGAATTCGTTCGTGCTATGACGAAGGAAAAAGGGTTGCTGAAACTCTGTTTATGAATTATCACGATCAAAATAATGTGAGAATTAAAATAATCAGAATTTTTAATACTTACGGTCCGCGCATGCATCCAAACGATGGACGGGTTGTTTCAAATTTTATTATACAGGCTCTTAAAAATGAGGATATTACAATATTTGGCGATGGCTCCCAAACTCGTAGTTTCCAATATGTTGACGACTTGCTCAATGGTATGATTAAAATGATGGCAACGGGAGATGACTTTGTAGGACCGGTTAATATTGGTAATCCTGGTGAATTCACAATTAAGGAATTGGCCGAAAAAGTAATTAGTATGACTGGAAGTAAATCAAAACTAAAATTCTATCCTCTTCCTTCCGACGATCCATTACAAAGAAAACCAGACATCAGTCTTGCAAAAGAAAAGCTAAATTGGGAACCTACCATTAATTTGGAAACAGGACTTAAAAAAACTATTAACTTCTTCGATAACTTACTGAAAGAAAATGGCTAATATACTGGTAACAGGAAGTAACGGACAATTAGGGTCGGAAATAAAAGCAATCAGGGAAAATTATCCACAGCATGAATTCTTCTTTACTGATATCGAAGAACTCGATTTAACAAAAAGGCAAGATGTGGAAGATTTCATATCCTCCAACTCAATAAATGCTTGTGTAAATTGTGCAGCCTATACCGCTGTGGATAAAGCTGAAGATGATAAACAACTTGCTATGTTGGTAAATTCAGAAGCAGTAAAAATTCTGGCTCAGGCCTGCAAAAAAAACAATGTTAGATTAATACATATTTCCACCGACTATGTTTTCGATGGCAGTAATTTTAAGCCTTATGTGGAAAACGACGAACCTTCACCAAATTCTTATTACGGAATTACAAAACTTGCAGGAGAAAAATCTGTAAGCGAAAATATTGATAATCATGTAATTATCAGAACATCATGGTTGTATTCAAATTATGGAAATAATTTTGTGAAAACCATGATCAGGCTTGGAAATGAAAGAGATAGTCTTGGTGTTGTGGTAGATCAGATTGGCACTCCTACATTTGCTGCCGATTTGGCCGTAGGTATTATGGAATGTATTGAAAGTGATAAAACAGGAATTTACCATTATAGCAATCTTGGGGTTATTAGTTGGTATGATTTTGCCAAAGCAATTATGCAACTCAATAATATCGATTGCAAAGTAAATGCAATAGAATCCAAGGATTTTCCTGCAAAAGCACCACGCCCTTTTTATAGCGTACTCAATAAAGCCAAATTTATAAATGACTTCGAAGTAGATATACCATATTGGCTCGATAGTCTTAAATTAATGATAAGCAGAATAAAAAATTAAACTCATGAATACAAAATTGGAAGAAAGCATAGTAAAAAAAGCAAATATATGGCTTGAAGGCAATTACGATGAAGAAACTAAGAATACCATAAGGGATTTAATGGAAAATAATCCCAACGAAATTACAGAATCATTTTATCGCGATCTTGAATTTGGAACAGGAGGTTTAAGAGGAATAATGGGTGTAGGTTCCAACAGAATGAATAAATATACCGTTGGCTCAGCAACACAGGGTTTTAGCAATTATTTGAGAATGAATTTCCCTGAATTAAATGAAATAAAGGTAGCCATAGCATTCGATAGTCGAAATAATAGTAAGTATTTTGCTCAGATTACTGCAGATGTATTCTCTGCCAATGGTATAAAAGTTTATCTGTTCGAAAACCTAAAACCAACTCCTGAGTTGTCGTTTGCAATTCGTCACTTTGGCTGCCAGGGAGGAATTGTTATAACCGCTTCTCACAACCCCAAGGAATACAATGGATACAAAGCATATTGGAATGATGGTGGACAAATAATCAGTCCTCACGATAAAAATATTATTAATGAGGTTAACAAAATTAGCAACATCAACGAAGTTAACTTTAATGGTAATATTAAATTAATTGAAAAAGTTGGTGATGATTTCGATGATATATATGTTGCTAACATTAAAAAACTATCACTTTCACCTGAAATAGTTGAAAAGCAAAGCGATTTATGTATAGTGTTTACGCCAATTCACGGAACGGGTGTTAAACTTGTACCTCAGGTTTTGAAAGACTTTGGTTTTAAAAACATACATATAGTTGAAGAGCAATCAGAAGAATTTGGAAATGGTAATTTCCCAACTGTAAAATCTCCAAATCCTGAAGAGAGTGCAGCATTACAACTTGCCATAGAAAAAGCCAAAAGAATTGGAGGCGACCTTGTTATGGCAACCGATCCCGATGCCGACAGAGTTGGTATAGCTGTAAGAAACGGAGATGATTTTGTTCTTTTAAACGGTAATCAGGCAGCCACACTTTTAATAAATTACCTGCTCACCAAATGGAATGAAAATGATAAATTAAATGGAAAAGAGTATATAGTAAAAACTATAGTCACATCAGAATTACTATTCGATCTGGCAAAAAAATATTCCGTTAAGCATTACGATGTATTAACCGGTTTCAAATATATAGCCGACATCATTAAACGCCTCGAAGGCAAAGAAACATTTATTGGTGGTGGAGAAGAAAGTTACGGTTACCTTGTTGGTGATTTTGTTCGTGACAAAGATGCTGTTATTTCCTGTGCTATGATAGCAGAAACTGCTGCCTGGGCGAAAAATAACGGTATTGGCATGCTCGATTTACTAAAGGAAATTTATGTAGAACATGGATTTTATAAAGAAAGCCTCATTTCTGTTGTTAGAAAAGGTAAGTCAGGAGCAGAGGAAATCCAAAGTATGATGGCTGAGTTCAGAACAAATCCTCCTAAAGTTATGGGAGGTTCTAAAATTATCTGCATAAAGGATTATCAAAATAGCAAATCGCTTGATTTACAATCCAATGAAACAAGCATTATTGATTTACCTAAATCAAATGTGCTTCAGTTTTTCACCGAAGATGGAAGTAAGGTTAGCGTTCGTCCTTCAGGAACAGAACCAAAAATTAAATTCTATTTCGGATTAAAGGGAAAACTGGATAAAATTGATGATTATGAAAAAGTAAATTCAGAATTACAAAAAAGAATTGATAAAATTGTAGAAGAATTCGGACTATAATCAGCACTAAATTTCTTTCTTGATGACAGATTACAATAACGATATTACAATCAGTAAAACAATACTTGAAATGGTCACCGTTGCTAACGAGTATTGTCATTATATTGATACTTCGGAGAAGAAATCCAAAAAAGGAGTTCTGGATTTTGTAAACAGAATATGCCCCCTACTCTATCTTAAGGGTTCTTTATTACCAGATATTGAAGTTGAAGACCCGGAAGCAAACGAAAGGTTTGTAACTGCCGAAAATTGGGAAACTGTATTTACATTGCTCAGAGATAAATTTGCCAAGGATGATGAGTTCTGGATTATTGATCCTCAGCATGTTAATGAGGACGAACCACTTAAGGCGAGTCTTGCCGAAAATCTGGCCGACCTATATCAGGACATGAAAGATTTCATACTTCTTTATCAGAAAAATACTTTTGCAGCCCGACAGAACGCTATTGCAGAATGTAAAAAATTATTCGAATCTCATTGGGGTTATCGAATTTCTAATATAATGCCAAAATTACATCACCTTCTTTACGATAAAGGTATCGAAGATGCCGAGCTGGAAACTCCCTTTGGCTTAATCTGAGCCAATATTAACCACATCTAGGTATTCAAGTAAACTATATCTTTTAGTTTATTTGCAATATATAATTAATGAAGCAAATATGACACTGGCCGACCTAAAGAGTGGTGAGAAAGCAATAATTTCGAAAGTTAGGGGAAGAGGTGCATTTCGTAAAAGAATTATCGAAATGGGCTTTGTGGTTGGCAAGCAGGTGATAGTAATTAAAAATGCTCCTCTAAAAGATCCCATAGAATACAATATTATGGGGTATGAAGTTTCATTAAGACGAACAGAAGCCTCATTAATTGAAGTACATACCGATTACATTAAACCCAAATTAGATGAAGATTTTGCCAGCAGACTACAGTTGGAAGAATCGCTAAACATTATCAAAATTAACCGACCGAAAACAATAAATGTTGCTTTAGTAGGTAATCCTAATTGTGGTAAAACAACTTTGTTTAATCATGCATCGAACTCGCATGAACAAGTGGGAAATTATGGTGGAATAACCGTAGATGCCAAGAAGGCAGTTTTTAAATATAAAGATTATAAAATAAATATAGTTGACCTGCCGGGAACCTATTCACTCACAAGTTATACTCCTGAAGAACTGTATGTTAGAGATCATATAATAAAAGAAGTACCCGATATTATTTTAAATGTACTCGACACATCAAACCTGGAAAGGAATTTATATTTAACTACTCAACTCATCGACATGGACCTTAAAGTAATTATCGCTTTAAACATGTGGGATGAATTTAAGTTAAAAGGCGATAAATTCGACTATGATACCCTTGGTAAAATGATTGGAATGCCAATGGTTCCACTGGTAGCATCGAAAGGTATCGGTCTGGATGAAATTTTTGATAAAATAATCACTGCTTTTGAGGACAAAGAGCCCATTATAAGGCATATTCATATAAATTATGGCCGTAGAATTGAAATGGCCATAAAACGCATTCAGGAGAAGATTAATATTCCTGGAAATGAAGTTGTAACATCTAAAATTGCACCTCGTTTTTTAGCAATAAAACTCCTTGAACAAGATGAAAAGGAAACCGAGAGAATTTCATTGTGTAAAAACGAAAACGAAATCAGGGAAATAGCCGTAAAAGAATCGGAAATAATTTCCAAACTCAGAAATGAGAATTCCGAAACCATTTTCACAGATGCTAAATATGGATTTATTGAAGGTGCACTGAAAGAAACCTATAAGAAATCTGATCTTAAGGAAAAAATTAGTCGAAGCAGAATAATTGACAAGGTACTAACAGGGCGTTTATTAAGTTATCCTGTTTTTCTGCTTGCCATGTGGGTTATGTTTCAAACTACCTTTCTTATTGGAGACTATCCTATGCAATGGATAGAAAAAGGAGTTGAACTACTGGGAGATTTATTAATAAAATACCTGCCTGAAGGTATGTTTAGAGATATGCTTGTAGATGGTTTGCTGGGTGGCGTTGGTGGAGTTATTGTTTTCTTACCTAACATTCTCATTCTATTCTTCTTTATCACACTGATGGAAGCCTCAGGCTATATGGCAAGAGTTGCATTTATTGTGGATAAACTTATGCATAAAATTGGATTACACGGCAAATCTTTCGTGCCAATGCTAATGGGATTTGGGTGTAATGTACCGGCAATTATGGCCACAAGAACCATTGAGAGTAAAACCGACAGATTAAAAACTATGCTCATAATCCCATTTATGAGTTGCTCAGCCCGATACCCGGTTTATATACTAATCATTTCCGCCTTCTTTGATAACTTCAGAGGAACAATACTTTTCGGTATTTATATGTTTGGTATTTTTCTGGCTGCCTTTATTGCCTGGGTAATGAAAAAAACCCTGTTTAAAGTGGAAACTATTCCTTTTGTTATGGAATTACCTCCCTACAGAGTTCCTGCTCTTACCTCAATTTTAAAACAAACCTGGTTTAAAGGACAGCAATACATAAAAAAGATGGGGACAATTATTTTGGCTGGCTCATTAATAGTCTGGGCCTTAGGATACTTCCCGCTAAATAATGATATTGAACAAGAATATAACAGTAAAATTAGTGAACTTAAAAAAGAGAAAAACAACTATTCAGCAAACGAACTAAATAGTAAAGTTAATACACTACAGTTAGAGAAACAAAGCCTCAAACAAGAAAAATCATTTATTGGGTACATTGGAAAATTCATTGAACCTGTTATTTATCCTCTTGGTTTTGATTGGAAGATGGGAGTTAGTTTACTAGCCGGATCAAGCGCAAAAGAAATTATTATTAGTACTATGGGGGTCTTGTACCAGACTGATATTGAGAATAATGAAAAATCCTTAGTTGAAAAATTACAAACTCAAAGATACACCAGTGGCAAGCGTAAGGGGCAACTGGTTTTTTCGCAATTAGTAGCGCTTTCTTATTTACTTTTCATATTAATATATTTTCCTTGTTTGGCAGTAATTGCAGCAATAAAAAACGAATCAGGTAAATGGAAGTGGTCGTTATTCCTGGCCTTTTATACTACTGCTCTGGCCTGGCTGGCTTCTTTTACAGTTTACCAAATTGGTAATTTATTCATATAATTATCCTTTTAGGAAATTTTCCCTATTTTAGCCTCTATTCCCATTATGATAATTATATTTTTTGATTTTCTTGTCAGATAGTGCAGTTTATATTATATTTGTATTCTATTTATGTGAATAAACTTAACAAAATGAGACTCTTACTTGTTGACGACAACCATATAAACCGAATGGTAGTAATAGCCTTATTAAAGAAATATAACTACGATATTGTAACCGCAACTAACGGTGTTGAAGCCTTGGAACTATTTAAATCTGAAAATTTCGACTGCGTTTTCATGGACATACATATGCCAAAGATGGATGGAATAACATCAACCATGTTAATAAGAGAATACGAGATAGAAAATAATTTAAAGGAAACTCCAATTCTGGCTCTTACAGCAAGTCACCCTGAGGAAGACAAATCAAAGTGCCTGGATGCAGGTATGAATGATTTTATCAGAAAACCTGTGACACAGGCTGAACTTTCAAGAATTATTTCCATCTTTGCAAATAAAACCTCCGAAAAGTAGTAAATATGAAATTAATTAACGATCAATCATTTAATGAAAGTTTTTCCTATTTCGACAAGGAAATTGTGGTGGAAATTATAGATATATTCCTTAATGAGTATGAAGACAGACTTAGTACCATAAAAAAAAGTATTGACGATGTGGATTTCCAAAACTTAAAATTCCAGGCCCATAGTTTAAAAGGAGTGGTTGCAAATTTCTCTGCTCCAAAGGTACAGGAACTTGCTAAAATTTTGGAAAATAAGGGAGCCGACTCCATTAATGAAAATTTAAATGAAGACTTTGAAGAACTTGATAAACTTGTCCGTACAATGGTAGAAGAAATTTCAGTTCTAAGAGAAAATTACGTTTAATTATCTAATCTGTTTAAACCTTGAACTGCCAGAGGATAATTAGGTAAGACCATTAATGCCGAATCATAATAGTTTCTTGCCATTTCCTTGTTACCTTTTGCCTCATAAACGCGCCCTAAGTTATAAATTGCCTCCACAAACCCAGCATCAAGTTCAACTGCTTTTTTAAACATATTTTCTGCTTTATCAAATTCCTGTAATTCAACAAGATAGATATATGCAGAATTATAATAGGCTCTCTTGGCACTCTTCTCATTATCAAATAATCTGGAGTAGATTTCCAAAGCTTTTTCGAAATCTTTTTTCTGCTGATAAAGCATACCCAGATAATAAATTGCAGACGCATTATTAGGTTGAACTTTTAATGCCTTGTTTAAGTAGATTATGGATAAACTATCGTTTTTTTCATAATACAAAGCACCAAGCTGCATATTTGGGGCAAAACTATTGGTGTCGAGATTAGATGCTATTTTAAGATTTAAAATGGCATTGGCAGTATCACTGGTCTCTAAAAAGGCGATTCCTTTATAATAATAAGGCTTCGATGCATTAATATTTAATGAAATAGCCCTGTCGGCATATAAATGAGCCTTATCATATTCCTTTGTCATTACATATAATTCCGATAGTTTTATTAAAGGAATTGGATTTTTTAAATCAAGGCTGGCCGACTTTTTTAGTGAGGAAATACTGTTTTCTTTATTACCTAAAACAAAATAGATATCAGAAAGAATCACATACAAATTTGGATCCTGGGGACTTAAACTGATTGCCTTATTAATATCGCGAAAAGCAGGGTCAATTTTTCCCTGATCAAGAAATACTGTTGCTCTTTCAGCATATAATTCATAGTTATTCTCATCTTCTAATATTCTTTCATTAAGGTCGTTAACAATATCCTGAGGACTTTTATTCTCAACTTTTGTTGAATTATTATTACAAGAAACTACTAACAATAAACCAAAGAAAACTATGATATATCTATACATAATTAAAATCTATTTAAATACCGTTTTAAGCTAAAACCTCATATATTTTTGTTTCCAACTCTTCCATCAAATCAGGATTATCTGCAAGAAGCCCTTTTACTGCATCCCTGCCCTGCCCTAGTTTAGTATCACCATAACTGAACCATGAACCGCTCTTCTTTATAATATTATATTCTACGCCAAGGTCAATTATTTCACCAATTTTTGAAATACCTTCACCATACATAATATCAAATTCGGCTTTGCGGAATGGTGGAGCAACTTTGTTTTTCACAACTTTTACCCTAACCCTGTTACCGTTAACCTGCTCAGTATCTTTTATTTGACTTATTCTTCTTATATCAAGACGAACAGATGCATAAAATTTAAGGGCATTACCACCTGTGGTTGTTTCAGGATTACCGAACATTACGCCAATTTTTTCTCGTAACTGATTAATAAAAATACAAACAGTATTTGTTCTGCTAATATTGGCAGTTAATTTTCTAAGTGCCTGCGACATTAAACGGGCTTGTAATCCCATTTTCGAATCTCCCATTTCGCCATCTATCTCACTTTTAGGTGTAAGTGCTGCTACTGAGTCGATTACTATAACATCAATGGCTGCTGAGCGTATAAGGCTGTCGGTAATTTCTAGTGCCTGCTCGCCATTATCAGGTTGCGAGACCAATAAATTCTCAATATCAATACCCAATTTTTTTGCATAAAATCTATCGAAAGCATGCTCCGCATCAATAAATGCTGCAATTCCTCCTGCTTTCTGTGCCTCAGCAATAACATGAAGTGCCAGAGTTGTTTTTCCAGATGATTCAGGACCATAAATTTCTACAACTCTTCCTTTGGGAACTCCACCTATTCCAAGTGCACTATTTAAACTTATCGATCCTGTGGAGATATATTCCATTTTTTCAATCGCGTTGTCTCCCAACTTCATTATTGTTCCTTTACCAAAGGATTTTTCAATATTTCCGAGAGTAGCTTCCAAAGCTTTTAACTTATCATTTTTTGCCTTATCGGCTGTTTCTTTTGCTTTATCAGATGTCATAATATTATTTTTTTAAACTGTCAAGTATTTGATTTGTATGATCTTTGGTTTTAACTTTAGTAAATATTTGCTCAATTTTACCTTTTTCATCAATAACGAAAGTTGTTCTTAATAAACCTTCATATTCTCTTCCATAAAGTTTTTTGGGTCCCCATGCGCCATAGGATTTAATTATTTCTTTATCCACATCAGCAATTAAAGGAAATGGCAAATCATGTTTGGAAATAAATTTCTGATGTGAGGCAATACTATCCGGGCTCACCCCAACAACTTTATATCCCTTTTCAAGCCACATATTGTAATTATCTCTCAAATCGCAGGCTTCATTGGTACAACCCGGAGTATTGTCCTTTGGATAAAAATATAAAATCAGTTTATTCGTTTTAAAATCAGTAAGGCTTATGGAGTTTCCGTTTTGATCAACTCCCACAAAGTCAGGGGCTTTATCCCCAATTTTTAGTTTAGTCATATTATTTAGTTTTTTTACAAATATATAAGAAAAAAAGATGAATTCAGGCTAGTGAAATAATCATTTTTTCATGTTAATTTTAGTATAATATTTACATAATTCTGTAATTCCACACTCATCGCATTTAGGTTTACGTGCCTGGCATACATATCTTCCGTGAAGTATGAGCCAATGATGTGCCAGTGGAATCATTTCTTCAGGAATATTCTGAACTAGCTGCCTTTCTGTTTCCAGTGGTGTTTTGCTGTTAGTACTCAAACCAATGCGTGCCGATACTCTAAAAACATGAGTATCAACAGCCATGGCAGGTTTATTGAAAACTACCGAGGCTATTACGTTGGCAGTTTTGCGACCAACGCCGGGTAATTTTTGTAAGTCATCAATTTCTTCCGGTACTATACCATCAAAATCGGCAACTAACATTTTAGCCATTCCTGAAAGATGTTTAGCTTTATTGTTTGGATATGAACAAGATTTGATAAATTCGTATATATCAACAATTTCAGCCCTGGCAAGTGACTCAACATCAGGATATTGAACAAATAAATCCTGAGTAATAACATTCACCCTTTTATCTGTGCATTGAGCAGAAAGAATAACGGCTACCAATAATTGATAAGGATTAACATAATCCAGTTCGGTGGCAGCTAGGGGATTATTTTCAATAAAGTATTCTATTACCCCTTTATACCTTTCTTTTTTTGTCATTCTATAATTTTATTTAGTTCCATTAAGTTATTGCAAATATAATCGGGTTTTAGTTGTGCAAGTTGTTCCTTGCTTCGGTAACCATAAGTAACTGCTGTACTTTTAATTCCTGAATTTTTTGCCGTTAAAATATCCTGTTCACTATCCCCTATCATCATTGCAAATTCTTTTTGAATTCCGGTTTTTTCCAATATATAGTTAATAGGTTCTGATGAAGGCTTCTTTTTAATATTCTCGGTTGCTCCAAGTACAATATCAAAAAATTTATCAATATTATAATCCTTAGCCATTTGTTTGGTAAAATGATCAAACTTATTACTGAGAATAGCCATTTTTTTATCCTGAAAATGATTCAGTACTTCCAAACTTTCTTCAAACAAATGTGAATTACAACTATGATTCTTACTGTAATAATACATAAAACAGTCATAATATTGCTGATAAATGGAAGTATCTCTTTTCTCACCGTAAGCATCTTCAATCAACTTTCTTATGCCTCCACCTACCATTGCCTGCACTTCTGCTTCGCTAAAAACCCTTAATGAATATTTCTTTGAAGTATAATTTATTGCAGCAGTTAAGTCCGGAATTGAATTCATAAGGGTTCCGTCAAGGTCGAATATTAATAAGTCTATCTTTATTTTCATCTAGATTACAAAAATATTAAGAAATTATGAATTATGGAAAGTAGTTTCGAATTTTTTATACTCAAAAAGTGTTATTAATTTGCACTTTCTTGTTATTTAATTCACAATAATTGATAATTTTGTAAAAAAAATTGATGGAAGATTTTTTCTCAAATATCCCAATTATATTTGGATTTATAGCAGCCTTTATACATGTTGTATCAGGTCCTGATCATATTGCAGCCGTAGGACCTTTGGCCATTAATACAAAATTTCGCCCCTGGTTAATCGGAATGTCGTGGGGAATAGGTCATTTAACAGGAATGTTATTAATTGGTATTTTATTTTATTTTTTCAGGGATTTTATACCTGTTGAATGGATATCGGCCAATAGTGAACGACTGGTAGGCATAATGCTAATAGCAATAGGAATTTGGGGCATTGGAAGGATTTTCTTCAGTAAATTTAATGAGCATAAACATGTTCATAAACATGGTGCATACGATAAAGTTTATGTTCATAAACACGATCACGAACATACTCACCATCATATTTTAGAACACGCCCATTCGCATGCAGCTGGCCATAGCCATACTCATAAACATGCTGAACGACAAACTTATACAGCGGCTTTGGGAATTGGCATTTTACACGGGCTGGCAGGAGTTTCACACTTTTTAGGTATACTTCCTACCATAGCTTTTGCAAGTAATTTCGACTCGGCGATGTACTTAATTGGATTCGGCATTGGGACAATTTTTGCCATGGTATTATTTTCATTTATTCTCGGTATAATTGGAAAGAAAACTGTTAAACTGAAGGAAAAATCTGTTTTCAATGCAATTAGTGCTATTATAGGATTAAGTGCTATTTTTGTGGGAATTATTTGGATATATAATACATGGTAATTATGATAAAAAATTCGCTCTTTTACAATGCTTTTTTTGTTTCACTTTTAGTATTGCTTATAAACACTGATTTGTTTGCTCAGCAGGAAAAATCTAATAATCGAATTAGCATCGGTTTTGAAGGAGGATATCAATATACTAATGTGTACGACAGTGAAGCCTTTACTGTACTACCCAAAGGTAAATCAGGCTATAATTTTGGTGTTTTTGGAGATTATAAATTGGGCGCATCTATAAAATTCGGCTTGGGATTATATTTGGATAAAAGAGGTTTCAAATCCAATGATTATTTAAGCCCTATTGGAGAACTTCAAAGCGACGATTCTATATACGTTTCATATGCAAGCTTTTACCAAACGGATCTTGACTACTCTTTTAATTATCTTACTATTCCTGTGAGCCTCATTTATTATAGAGAATCGGAGAAAATATCAATTTATTTAAAAGCCAGTTTATATTATTCGCTATTACTTAGCGCAAGCAAAAACGGAAGTACCGAACTTTATATTTTTCCCGATCATGCCCCAAACTTTGAGGCTGAAGAATTAAGAGTTCCAGGAAGTACCATCACGAATTTTAATAATGAGGATGTATTTGATAATTTTAATACCGACGACTGGGGAGTACAATTAAATCTCGGCTTGATTTATAAACTTAACGATAGAGTTGGGATTCATTTTTCACCCGGTTTAACACTGGCATTTCAGCAACTTTATGCCGATCCAGTAAGGAGTTCTAAATGGAATAATATTTACAGAGTTAATGTGGGGATTAACTACAAACTAAAAAACTAAAATGGAAAGAAACTTACCTCCTGCCACGGTAGAAAGACTAAGCAATTACAGAAGGAAATTAAAAGCACTGGATACAGAAGATCTTGAATATATTCACTCCCATCGATTAGCACATATAATGCGAATCAATCCGGCACATATCCGACGCGACCTAATGCTGATTAATTTTTCTGGTGACATACATAAAGGATATAATGTTGAAAATCTTATCAATGAGATCGGGAAAAATATTGATTGCATCAGGAAGCAAAAGGTGGCATTTATTGGAATTGGAGATTTAGGAAAAGCCTTAGCCGCTGAATTTAAAAGCAAGGATAGCAAATTGGAAATAGTTGCAGCATTTAGGGTTGCAGATACTAAAAGTAATGAAAAACTTGACTTTAAATGCTATCATTTATCTAAATTAAAGCAAGTTATGAAAAAGGAGTCGATAGATATTGTAGTATTAGCTCTACCAAATATCGACACTAAAGAAATATTAAAGACAGTAGTAGAATCAGGAGTAAAAGGAATTTTAAATTTTACTTCTGCACATCTCGATGTACCCGATGATATTTTCGTTGAGAATTATGATATGGTTGGAAAACTGGAGAAATTAAGTTATTTCACAAGTTGTGGATAAATTAAAAAGGCTGCCTTTCGGCAGCCTTTTTTTTGAAACAAATAAAATTGACCGGTATAAAAATGGTAATTAAACCCAAATTAATCATTAAAACTACGTTTAATGTACTGTATTCTCTCGAAAGAAGCGTCAACGCTTTGCAAATCGAGAGAGGAAGAACGGAAATCTTCAAGGGAGTTATACCCTTTATTTTCCATCCATGATATTAAATCACTATTAATCTTTTCAATAGTTTCAATTCCATTCAAATATAAAGTGCTGCATAGTTGTACTGCATTGGCACCCGCAAGAATCTGCTTTACAACTGCCTCATAATTATGTATTCCCGTACTTGCAGCGAAATCACAATTAACTTTATTTGCAACTAGCAGTCCTATCCAGCGCATGGCGATGAGATAATCATCAGGTGATGATAAATTGTCGCTTGCCACAAGTTTTCTGCTATCTAAATCTATATCAGGTCGAAAATAACGGTTAAATAATACGATACCATCTGCACCTGCTTCTACCAATCCATTTACAAAAGATAGAATATTGGTAAAATAGGGTCCTATCTTCACCGAAACAGGAATATTTACATTTGCTTTTACTTCCCGAATAATATCGAAATAAGTATTTTCAATTTCAGCACTTGTTGTTTTTGTGTCGAAGGGAAATATACCTATGTTCAATTCCAGAGCATCGGCTCCGGTTTTTTCTATATCGGAGGCAAACTTAGGCCAGCCTTTTGCAGTAACGCAATTAATACTAGAAATAACTGGTACATCAACCTTACTTTTTACCTCAAGAACATAATCGAGATAACGTTGCATATTCTGATCGAAGGATAAATCCAGAACTTTTTGTTCTGCTTCTTTAAACCAAAAATAATGTTCCTCTAGATTATTTTTAGATATTTTTGATTCTGCCTCCTTAACAATTTGCTCTTCAAACAGCGATTTAAGAACAACAGCCGCTGCACCTCTGTCAACACATTGTTTAAGAGTATTTAATTCGCCAGTAAGCCTTGAACTCCCTACAATAAGTGGATTTTTCAGACTTAAGCCTAAATAATTTGTACTAACATTTATCATTAAGCATGCTTATTGGAAGATTCTTTTTTATTAAGGCCCATCCAGCTAACTGACGAGTCAAAAATTGATATGCCTGTTCCAGATTAAGTTTTGCATTATCTGTAAGTCCCTCTTTAAGTTCCCATTCATAGCCTTTAATTCCAAGCACATAAGCCTCTGGTTGTTTATTATACAACTTTTCACATAAATGCAGAACATATGAAGGAGAAACAGCATGCATAGTAAATTCAATCTTTTCTTCTGCAGGTTCAAGTTTAGAGAACTTATACTCGTGAATACCTTCCTGAGAAGCGTCAACGAAGACAACTATTTCCCATTGAGAAATTTTTTCAGCATCTTCAATATTCAACTGATAATTACTATCTGTAGACATACATCCCAACTTATGCTTCTCAATCCAATCTTGAATTTTTTCAATCATTTCGTTGCCTAAAGCATCATCCTGGCGGCCCGGATTACCGTATCCATAGACCAGCACACGTTTCTTTTTTTCCATTTTTACTTTATTTTATGATCAATAATATTGTTATTTGTGTCAATAATTGTCATTTCTAAAGGCATTTGTCCAAGAGCATGAGTAGCACAACTTAAACATGGATCATAAGCTCTGATAGCTACTTCTACTGCATTCATCATAGGCTCAGTAATTTCCTGCTGTCCGTTCATAAATGCTTTTGCAGTTAAGTTTACTGCAGTATTCATTGGTTGGTTATTGTTTGTAGTAGAAACAATAAGGTTTGCCAAAGTAATCTGGTCGTTATCATCAATCTCATAGTGATGGAAAAGAGTTCCGCGAGGAGCCTCAATTACACCAACTCCTTTATGAAGTTTCTCACCTTTTATAACAAGGTCATCATTCTGAAGATCAGGATCTTTTAATAGATCACGAATCATTTCAGCAGTATGTAATAACTCAATTAATCTAGCCCAATGATAGTGCAAACTCATACCATTTGGTTTTCCATTTGTATATGCTTTAAATTCTTCGAATTCTTTTTGTGCAAGTGGTGTAGGAATAAAGTCACAAGTATTTAATCGTGATAAAGGACCTACTCTGTACCATCCTTTTTCCTTTCCTAACTCTTTAATATAAGGGAATTTCATATAACTCCAGGCACGAACTTCCTCTTCAATATATTTATCATAATCCTGACAATCAACATCATGTAGTATTCTTTTGCCATCGTTATCTACAGCGCGAAGAACTCCGTTGTATAAGTCCATAGCACCATCTTCTCTAACAATACTAAGGTGATTAGAAGGGAAGGCGGCAAAATTATCCACCATATCTCTGTTGTGCGCATGATAAGTTTTGAAGAACTCAAGGGCTCCTACTGACCATTCTACCATTTTATCAGCATTCAACGGATCGGCGCCATTTAAGAGAAATTCTTTTTCTTCGAGGCTTAGGTTTTTATTAATTCCACCGGGTATAGCTCCGGTACCATGAATCTTCTTTCCGGCTGTACGGGCGATTATTTCCTGTCCGTATTTCCTCATCATAACACCTTGAACGGCAAGGTCTTTATGTTCCATGGCAACACCTATAATATTTCTTAAGGCAGGATCGCCATCAATTCCGAAAAGGAAATCCGGTGAACTCAGGTGGAAGAAATGTAAAACATGCGACTGGAAAAATTGTCCGTAATGCATTAGTCTTCGCATTTTCTCACCCACTGCTGTCAAACCGTGGCCTGTACCAGCACCAACAATAACGTCGAGGGCCTTAGCTGCTGCCAAATGGTGGCTAACAGGACAAATACCGCATAAACGCTGAACTAAAACAGGAGCTTCCCAATAAGGGCGGCCCTGAACAAAACGTTCGAATCCTCTAAATTCAACTATGTGTAGTCGGGAGTCTTTCACATTACCGAAATCGTCCATTTGAATGGTAACCTTACCATGACCTTCCACGCGGGTTACAGGTTCTATTGTGATTTTTTTTGGCATTGTTTTAAATTTTTTCTGTGTTATTAATCAAACTTAACTACTTCGTAAGGAAGATCCATTTCGTTACCGGTAATCAATGCTACCAATGCATCCCAAATTAAATCGGCTCGTGGAGGACATCCAGGAAGGAAATAATCAACTTTCACAATTTCGTGACAAGGGTAAACATTATCAAGAAGCATAGGTAATTCTGCATCGTTTGGTAATATTTTTTCCTCATTTAACTTTACGGTTGGCCCGTTAATATAAGCTTCGTGAATGCATTCCTCTATAGGAATACCATTACGCATTGCCGGCAAACCACCCATAATTGCGCATTCTCCAAGTGAGATTAATATATCACAGTTATCTCTAAAAGATTTTAATACTTCAACATTTTCGCTATTACAGCAACCACCTTCTATTATTCCTATATCAACCTGTTTTGTAAAAGTTTTGATGTCGTCAACAGGCGATTTGTTAAATTCAACTAATTCTATAAGGTCTAATATTCTTTCATCTATATCGAGTATCGACATATGACATCCGAAGCATCCGGCTAAGGAAGTAGTGGCTATTATTTTTTTACTCATTGTTAATCAGTTTTAATTTGTTTCTATTTCACTTCCAATAGACTGTTTATCGAATTTTCTGGTTCCGATTGGTTCAGCAAATCCAATTTCCTTATAAATGATAGATCCTACCGGACAATTTTCCATTGCTTGCTTTGCAAGTTCATCAGGAATTGTCTTACTCATTTCCTCATCCATAACTACTTCGAGTTTAGTACCTCTGTTGTGAAATGCATAATATCTTTTTCCACTCTCATCCTTAATGGTTTTCATACATCTCTGACAAAGAATACATCTGTCTTGTTCTTTAAGAAGTTTTGGTCCTGTAGCAATAACTCCATGCTTTTTAAAGGAATACGGAAAGCGAGGGACCATCATTTGGTATTTATATGCAAGCCCTTGTAATTCACAGTTTCCACTCTTTTCACATGCAGGGCAGAAGTGATTACCACTTACAAATAATAATTCAATTATGCTTTTTCTTAAATCGGAAATTTCTGTTGTATTGTTGTATACTTCCATACCCGGTGCAGCAGGAGTAGTACAGGATGTCATAAATCTGTTATTAACTTTAACAGAACAAATTCTACAACTTCCTTTGGGTTTTACACCCTTAAAATTACATAATGTGGGAATATAAACACCATTATCTCTGGCTGCTTCAACAATGGTTTGACCATTTTTGGCAATTATATCTTTGCCATCTATTTTGAATTTTATTTCTTCGCTCATGATTTAACGATTATAAATTATGAATGGTTATGAATAAATTTACGCCCAACAAAACTATTCGCCGGACTTACCGATTTAACTATGTCAAACTGGTTGTCGTAATCAGTCATTGCCATTACGTGTTCTTCGTATAAATGCCTGAAATTAAGAATACTGGAAAGTATTGGATTAGCGGCTGTTTGCCCCAAACCACATCTGCTTAACTTAATAATTTTTCCCCAATTTAAAAGATCATCAATATCATCTCTAACTCCATGTCCATTAATAATCTTTTCGAGTTTTTCTTTCATTATTCGAGGAAGATTTCTACAAGTAGAACATGAACCACATGATTCTTCGATGAAGAAGTCCATAAAATTCATAACCACTTCTCTCAAAATATCTCTATCCTTATTAAAAATAATTATGGATCCACCTGTGGGAAGGTCAGAATAACTAAGTTTTCTATCGAAAGCCGTTTGAGCAGTCATCATTCCTGAAGGTTTATACCATTTCATCAATTCTGTTTTGCTCAAATTATCGATATCCTTAACGTTAACTAAGGTACCCGATGGGCCTCCCACCTGAACAGCTTGTACATTATGGGCACCTGCCATTTCGAGAACTTCTCTGATGCTTGTTCCCCACTCTACTTCATAAATACCGGGGAATCGGCAATCGCCGGAAACACTTAATAATTTTGTTCCAAGTGAATCTTTGGTTCCAAAAGAATTATACCATTTTGCACCATTTTTGGCTATTTTTACTGCAGAGGCTAATGTTTCAACATTATTAACAATAGTGGGATAATCCAAATATCCTTTTTCCACAGGGAATGGTGGCTTATCACGTGGTTCACCACGCTTACCTTCCATAGATTCAATAAGTGCCGATTCTTCTCCACAAACATATGCACCTGCTCCCAGTTGAATTCTGATATCGAAATTAAAACCTTCAATACCACTTATGTTTTCACCTAAAAGGTTTTCTCTACGCATATCATCTAACACACTGTTTAGATAATTCAGCATATATTTATATTCATATCTTAAATAAAGAACTCCAATATCTGCTTTGGTAGCATAAGCAGCCAAAACCATACCTTCGAAAACCAAATCATTAAATTGAGTTAACATAACTCTGTCTTTAAAAGTACCTGGTTCACCTTCGTCGGCATTGCAAATAATAACCCGGTGTTCGCCTGGCATACGGCTTCCAAATTTCCACTTTAATCCGGTTGGGAATCCTGCTCCTCCTCTACCTCTTAAATTAGAATCTTCAATGGTTTGAATTAATTCCTGAGGAGATATGTTTTTAAGTTCGTTTTTTATTACATCAAATTTCTCATAATTCTCGTCAAGCAATATCGACTTCTTACGTATATGATTGTATACCATAGAGTTCATTAGTGGATGAGAATTGTTACCATCGCCATGGTTTTCATATACCAGATCTTCCAGTTTTTTACCTTCTTTTATATCATTTACAATTTTTCTTGCTCGGTAAGGAGTAAGGTTTGTAAATATTTTGTCGTTAATAATTGCTGCGGGTCCCTGATCGTTCATTCCAATACATGAAGTTTCATATAAGCCAATTAAACCATCCTCATTTAAATTACCAAAACTTGTTCCAGCCTCAGTTTCAAATGCCTCTTTAACCTCTTTGTAACCCCTTAAACAGGAAGTAATACTATTATTCAGAAAAATATTATATTTAGCCCTTGGCTTTTCGGAAAAGAAATGATAGAATGATATTGTCTCCTTAACTTGTGCAACTGAAATATTAAGGTTTTCTGCAATAACACTTATGCTGAATTCATCAACATAACCACTGTTTTCCATAATGTCGAGCAAAATATCCATTAATCTGCTCGGATCATTGCTGTACTTATTTAAAATTGATTCAATTTTTTCTTTCATTATTGAATTTTTAAGATCGAAAAACTTTATACATTTGTACTGTGAAATAATTAACAGCAAAGGTAAGAAAGTTTTTGTTAATATTTTAACACATTGAAATTTATAACCATTTTAAATTAGTTTTGACATTTTAATATTGTATGAAGTATATAGCAAAAGAAATTTTAGTTAAAGGACTGGTGCAAGGCGTTGGATTTCGCCCGTTTATATATCGTTTAGCTCATAAATACCATCTGAAGGGAACGGTTGAAAACAATAATCTGGGAGTTAAAATTGCTATTGAAGGAGTGCAAAAAAGCATTGATGAGTTCTTAAAAGAACTACCATTAAGCATACCTGAAGCATCACACATAGTTAAAATAGATCAAATTACTGTTGCAATAAATGGTTTTAATGATTTTACAATAGTAAAAAGCAAATCTCTTTCCAATGAAATAACAGAGGTTAGTCCGGATATTGCAGTTTGTAAAAATTGTCTGGAGGACATGGAAAAACAAGTCGACAGAATTGATTATGAATTTACTAATTGTACAAACTGCGGACCCCGATTTACTATTATTAAGGACTTACCCTACGACAGGCCCAAAACTACAATGGCTCCTTTTATAATGTGCGAAAATTGCAAGAATGAATATAGCGATATTCTGGATCGTCGTTTTCACGCACAACCTGTTGCCTGCAATAAATGTGGTCCACATTATCAACTCATTTATGAAGATAACAAATTTGTTGAAATCGATGATATTTTAAGGATTTCGTCAGAATTGATTCAAGAAGGCAAAATATTGGCAATAAAAGGTTTAGGAGGTTTTCATATAGCATGTAACCCATTTAATAATATTTTAGTTAAAGAGTTAAGGCTAAGAAAAAACAGAGAGGGAAAACCTCTGGCAATAATGTTTTCCAATATAGAAGAGGTGAAAAAATACCTCATTGTTAGTAATAAAGAAGAAGAATTACTGTTGAGTTGGAGAAGACCTATTGTTCTATTAAAAACAAAAAAGGTAATTTCAGAGCAATTGGGGCTGGGGCTGGATACTATAGGAGTGATGCTTCCTTATATGCCGTTTCATTATCTTTTATTTAGAGAACTTAAAATACCTGCTCTTGTTCTTACAAGTGGAAATTTAAGTGATGAACCTATTATTATCGACAATAATTTAGCCCTAAACAATCTTCATAAACTTGCCGATGCATTTATCATTTATAATCGTGATATTCATAATCGCACCGACGATTCTGTGGCTTTTGTAGCCAACAAAAAAGGCAGGATAATCCGAAGATCAAGAAGTTATGCCCCCTCTCCTATTCATACAAATTTTAATACGGAAGGTATTTTTGCTGCTGGAGCAGAATTGGTAAATTGCTTTGCAATTGGAAAAGGAAAACAAATAATTTTAAGTCAGCATATAGGCGATTTAAAAAACATGGAAACTTATGAGTTTTATAAAGAATCGATTTCAAGATTCAGTAAACTCTTCAGGTTTAAACCACAATTGATTGTCAGCGATATGCATCCTGAATATTTATCAAGCCAATATGCTGACAATCTGAATATTAAACACATCAAAGTGCAGCATCACCACGCTCACATTGCTTCTTGTATGGCTGAAAATAATATAGATGAAAAAATAATCGGTATAAGTATGGATGGAACTGGTTATGGTACCGATGGTAATATTTGGGGTGGTGAAATTCTAATTTGTGATTTTGAAAATTTCCATAGGTATTCACATTTCGAATATATCAAACAGCCAGGTGGAGATGCTTCAAACCATCATCCCTGGAGGATGCTTTTAAGTTATTTGATTCATTATTTCGGGGAAGATTTTATACAAGATAACAGTTTTATATTCGAGGATATTAACTCTAATGAATTAAATCTTGTTTCTTCCATTATTGATAAAAACCTGAACTGTCCGCTAAGCAGCAGCGCAGGTCGATTATTTGATGCTGTTTCTGCACTTTTAGGAGTATGTAAAAATTCAACTTATCATGCCGAAGCTCCAATGCGACTTGAAACACTTGCGAATAAGAGCAATACTAAATCAAAATATTCATATGAGATAACAGATCACATTTCATTTAAAACTTGCTTTTTGCAAATGATAAATGACCTGAAGAATGATCGAAGTCGCTCGGATATTGCCATGGCCTTTCACAATACCATAATAGATCTGGTAGTAAAGATTTCAACTAAAATTAAAAATGAAACCAATATAGAAAAAGTTGCCCTTTCGGGAGGTAGTTTTCAAAACAGAATACTTTTGGAAGGCTGCGAAAATCAGTTAAAATCAAATGGTTTTAAGGTTTATAGCCAATCAGCAATCCCTTCCAACGATGGTGGTATTGCTCTTGGTCAAATAGCAATTGCAGCAAAACTAAGAGAGAATGGTCGTTTATAATTATTTTAAACTACCATAGGTAAATATTCGTATTAATTAGATACGTACTTTTGCCGCATAATTAATAGTAATATTATAAGGAGTAAAATTATGTGTTTAAGCATACCTGCAAAAGTTGAAGAAATAAATGGCGAGATGGCCATTTGTTCAGTAGGAAAATCAAACTACGAGGCTAGTTTGCAAATGATTGAATTTGAAGATATTAAAGTAGGTGATTATGTATTGATTCATACTGGCTTCGCCATACAGAAACTGGACGCCGAAGAGGCTGAAGCAAGTTTAAGAACCTTCGATGAGTTTAAAGAATTCAATAATGCCCTCGACGATGAGGAGAAAATTGACGGAAAGAGAATAGTTTAATTCCTCTCAATTTTTCAATTCATTTTTTTGAAAAATATTTGGTATGAAATATATAGATGAGTACAGAAATAAAGATATAGTTCTCGGTTTAGCCGAGGAAATAAAAAAAATATCTACAAAGAAGGTCAGGTTGATGGAAGTGTGTGGAGGTCATACCATGTCGATTCAGAAATTTGGCTTACCGTATTTACTGCCTGATAATGTTGAACTTATATCTGGGCCTGGTTGTCCTGTTTGTGTAACCAGCAGGGAATTCATCGACAAGGCTGTAGTATATTCACGCATGGAAGATGTGATAATTACTACTTATGGCGATTTAATAAGAGTACCGGGCTCATTTTCAAGTCTTGATCAGGAAAAAGCAAGGGGCGCTGATGTACGAATTGTTTACTCAATTTTAGATGCATTAATGATTGCCAAAAAGAACAAAAGCAAGAAAGTTATCTTTTTGGGCATAGGATTCGAGACCACTGCTCCGGCATCTGCAGCAGGCATTTTAAAGGCCCGAATGGCTGGTTTAAGTAATTTTTATGTGTATAGTGCACATAAGGTAATGCCTCCGGCTATGGCCACCCTAATCGATGAGGGAGTGGAAATAGATGGATATATCGGACCCGGACATGTGAGTACTATTACAGGAGAAGGCATTTATCTGGACATTCCTAAAAAATATGGCTTGGGAGTTGTAATAAGCGGTTTCGAACCTGTTGATCTGATGCAATCGGTTTTAATGCTGGTTAAGCAACTGGAAGCCAACGACCCTAAAGTTGAGATACAATATAAAAGAGTTGTTAAACCAGAAGGTAATATTAAAGCACAGCAAATGCTCGACGAAGTATTTACCTATGGCAACGATTGGTGGAGAGGATTGGGCGTTTTGGCAAATAGCGGCCTAAAAATAAGAGAGTTGTATTCAATGCATGATGCTGAGGTACAAATCCCAATTGAAGTAGCACCACCAAAGGAACCAAAAGGATGTTTATGTGGCGAAATTTTAAAAGGATTAAAAAAGCCAAAAGACTGTAAATTATTTGCAAAAGTTTGTACTCCTTCGAACCCAATTGGAGCATGCATGGTTTCAAACGAAGGCTCATGCGCCGCTTATTATCTGTATAACAGATAGTTAAAATTAAAAACAGCAATAATATGAGTAAAAACGATACAATATTACTTGGTCATGGTAGCGGTGGTAAGTTAAGTCATGACCTGATCGACAGCATATTCGTAAAGCATTTCAACAATAAATATTTGCAACAACAAACCGACTCTGCCATACTAAATACTGAGAGCAAAAAGATTGCCTTTACTACCGATTCATTTGTGGTAGATCCAATATTTTTTCCCGGCGGTAATATTGGTAAACTTGCAATAGCAGGAACGGTAAACGATTTGGCTGTTTCCGGAGCAACTCCGAAATACTTAAGTTGCGGATTTATAATTGAAGAAGGCTTTTCGTTAAAAGAACTTCAATCGGTAGTTGAAACCATGGCTCATGAAGCTAAAAAGGCAGGAGTTATTTTAGTTACAGGAGACACAAAAGTTGTAGACAGAGGAAAATGCGATAAACTTTATATCAATACCTCAGGTATAGGTTTGCTGGAAGATAAATATGTTGGTATAAGCACTGCCAGCGAACTCAAAAAGGGCGACAAGATAATAATTAACGGGAGTATTGGCGATCACGGAATGGCAGTAATGGCAGCCAGAAACGATTTAAATATTAGTGCCGATATTACTTCAGATTGTGCTTGTTTAAATACGATGATCAAAGAAGTTCTGGAAGTTACAGAGAATATACGATTTATGCGTGATGCAACCAGAGGCGGAATAGGAACCGTATTATCTGAACTGGCAACAACAAATGATGTTGGCATACTTATTAAAGAAGAAAAATTAGTTGTTAACGAAGGTGTTAAAGGGATATGTGAATTACTTGGTTTCGATCCACTTTATGTTGCGAATGAAGGCAAAGTTATCTTTGTTGTTTCTTCAGAAGATGCCGAAAAAGTTGTGGAAACTTTACGCAAAAACGAATATGGAAGAGAAGCTTCAATAATAGGTGAAATATCGGAGGACCATAAGGGTACTTCATGGCTGGAAACCAGTGTTGGTGGGAAGCGAATTATTGATATGCTATCAGGACAGCAGTTGCCAAGAATTTGCTAGTTAATTGAGTTAGTGGCAGAGTTTTAATAAAAAAACATCACCGCCTGAACGATGATGCTTTACTGAATTATTTGTTTATATCTTATTCACCAAATTCCTCATAAAATCGCGAAAGTTCTGTGCTTATTTCCTGGAAGGCTATATAATGATTTGAACAACCATTCCTTGCACAAATATTAACCCTTCCGCCTGTTTGCAGAACAAAGGAAATCATTGGAGCCCCGCAGATTTTACATTCTTCATTTACAAGTAATTCTTTATTACACTCAGGACAATATGCATCTATAGCAGCATCCTTTGCTAGTTTAATATTGGTTTCATGGTCGAAACATTCATAGATGGAACAAATATAGAGTACACCCCGATCTTCGGGAGTTACTATATTTAATTTGATACTGGGCTCACCATGTAACAGATGGTCATTATCCATTAACGACTTTCTGCAATGTGGGCATTTGACGTGCAAGGAAATCTTTTTTTTCATTTTTGTAATTATTTGGCGTTACAATACTATTTTTGTATTGCTAAAATACGAAATGTTTTAGCCAAAAGTAAGACCTTGGGCTAATTCAGAACCATTTCAAATAGGTTCTTAATTAAATCATAAATTATTGAAATTGTAATTTTGCCCATAAATTTTTGAGTAATTATTTAAAATTATACATATGTGCGGTACATGCGGTTGTGGAGAAGAAGATAAAATAAAGTATTCTATTCCAGGTAAAAATAATGAAGAACATAGTCACGACCACGGACATCATCACCATGATCATGATCATAGCCATTCCCATGAAATTCAACTGGAAGTGGACGTGCTCTCCAAAAACAATAAACTTGCTGAAAGAAACAGAGGTTATTTCGAGGCCTTAAACATAAAAGCACTTAATTTGGTTAGTTCTCCAGGTTCAGGAAAAACCAGTCTGCTGGAAAGAACCATTAAAGAAATTGGAAAGGATATCAAATTATATATAATTGAAGGTGACCAGCAAACAACAAATGATGCCGACAGAATATCAAAGGCGGGAGCGCCTGTAATTCAGATAAATACAGGCAACGGCTGTCATCTTGATGCCGATATGATTAATAATGCCGTTAAGCAGTTGAAACCAGAGAACGACTCCGTATTAATGATTGAAAATGTTGGCAATTTAGTTTGCCCATCTATGTTTGATCTTGGAGAATCCAAAAGAGTTGTAATAATAAGTACTACGGAAGGGGAAGATAAACCAATAAAATATCCTCCTATGTTCGAAACATCTCAATTATGCATTATCAATAAAACTGACCTCCTTCCCTACCTTGATTTCGATATAGAAAAACTTAAAGAATATGCCTTACGAGTAAATCATCACATGGAATTTATTGAAGTTTCTGTAAAAAACGGTGAGGGTATGGATAAATGGTATGAGTGGCTAAAGTCAAATATATAAATGTCGAAGAAAGTTAAAACAGCCAGACTTTCAATTTACTCCAACTCACTGCTTATCGTTTTAAATCTGGTTGTAGGAATTATTAGTGGATCGATAAGTATAATTTCAGAGGCAATTCACACTTTAATTGACCTTTTGGCATCGGTTATGGCATATTTTTCCATTAAACTTGCCGACAAATCAGCCGATGATGGCCATCCTTACGGACATGGAAAATATGAAAACATATCAGGAGTTGTGGAAGCTCTTCTCATTTTCATTGCCAGTGGATGGATAATTTACAATGCCATTAACAGATTAATTAGCCCTGATAAAGTGCTGGATCATATGGGTTTGGGATTAGGATTTGTGGTGATGCTAGTTTCGGCTCTGATAAATTTATTCGTAAGCAGACGACTTTTTAAAGTTGCAAAAGATGAGGATTCTGTGGCTTTAAAAGCCGATGCGTTACATTTGAGTACTCATGTTTATACATCTTTAGGCGTTGGTGTAAGTTTGCTGATTATCTACTTTACCGGTTGGCATTTCCTCGATCCAGTGGCGGCAATTGTTGTGGCATCATATATTTTAAAAGAAGCATATGAAATTTTAGTTGAAGCATTCAAACCTCTTACTGATAACGCTTTACCTGCCGAAGAACAGGAAATAATTAGAAAGATTATAGTAAAGCACATAAAAACTGAAAAGAAATTTCATATGTTCAGATCAAGAAAAGCAGGTGCAAACCGAGAGTTGGATTTCCACCTTGAGGTACCTGGTGAAATGAGTGTTAATACGGCACACTCTCTTTGCGATTTGATTGAAAAAGAGGTAAAAACAGTACTTCCGAACATACAAATTACCATACATGTAGAACCTGAGGGTGTACATTCCTGAATCAGACAGCAGATTCCAACTTCATCAAAAAATCTTCCTTAATTTCTGAAAATTTCCATTTCCTGGAATCATACAATCCTGCTGAATTAGTGATAATTAATTCAATGTCAAAATCATTCTGTTGCACACTACTAATATCAACTATAATAGACTTTTCTATTAGTTTATTTTCGTTGGAAAACTTACCCCCACAAACTATGTTGTACTTAATAACCAGCTTATTGTTTTTTGGAAACCATGAGTCGCACTTACATATGTTATCGGCTTCCAACTTGCAGGATTCCTGAATAGTAGTTGTAAAAACAAGTCGTACTAAATAAGATTTACGGTAAGTATTTTTAAAACATTCACAAGTATTGATGATTGCCCGCATCTGTTGTTAATTATTTAACAACACAAAAGTATGCATAATGCATTTGGAATCAAAGAAAAATATGATTTTTTTTACAAAACGAATGTTTTTGTATGATCAAAATTATTTGTTCACACAGAAGTGATTTCTGATACTATTTGCTGTCGCCTAGAATCAGAGGCATACCATCTTTTGTGTTTCCAATAATCACCACTTTAGCATTAGGGGATTCAGCCAACTTAACAGTAGCTACAATTCCTTTTTCCCTTAGGATTTTATCAGTAAGACTGGCATTTAAAATCTCGTTAGCCTTGGCTTTACCCATTGCATCAATACGCTGACGTTCAGCCTCTTTAGAAGCCTTTTGTAACTTAAATTCATACTGCAGCGATTGCTGTTCCTGTTCAAGTTTACTTTCAATGGCTATTTTAATTGTTTCTGGTAATACAATTGATCTGATAAGTATCTGATCGAGATCAACATATTTACCATCTAAAATGGCCTTGGCTTCCTCATAAATTTCATCCTGAATAGCATCTCTTTTTGTGGAATAAATTTGTTCAGGAGTATACCTGCCAATAACACTTCTTGCACTTGCCCTTAGAGCAGGAATTACGACTACTCTCAAATAATCAGTCCCTATTCTTGCATGCAGAAGACCAAGACTCTTATAGTTTGGTTTATACCATGCTGATACATCTGCTTTTATCTCCAATCCATTGGAAGATAACACATTCATATCCTCAGCTGTTTCCAACTGACGTACCTTATAAATTTCCATATTATTTAAAGGATTCATAAAATGAAATCCTTCTCCATAGGTATTAACTGTATCAACTCCGCCTAAAAGGCGAAACATTACGCCGGCATGTCCTGCTGGAATTGTTACTGTCATTCTGCTCCAAGATGCGATTACCACTATTAAAACTAAAACTGATATTCCTATTGGAAAAATTTTCTTTAAACTTAATTCTTGTTGTGCCATATCTAAAATATAATTTTTTACGAAGTTAATACTTTAAAATGACACAGCCCCATAAATTACCAATTAAGGCCTCCAATTATGAGATAATCATAGTCGGTGCCTCCAAGAAGCATAGCATAGGAGAGCTTATCAGGCGATATAATAAAATTTGTTATATTTAAATGACTTGTATCAAATTTGACAGGCGCTTGGCCGTTATAACGCAAACTAAAAAACTCCTGCCCTTTTGAGGTTTTGCTTGTATAATTAAATCGCCAACTATCATTATCCCAAAAGGCATTAGATGCATCAACCGTATCAATGGAAAGTTCCGGTTTTCCATACCAGTTTATCATTTTTAAAACTGATTTTGAGAAAGAATCCACCTCCTCATAAATAATATGTTTACCATTAGGTGAAAAAACAGGTTTTTTACTATTAAATTCACTTTTTGTTAATTGATTCAAATTATCATAAACGAAGTCGTAAGTATAAATTTGCCAATTATCAGCAACAATATCAAACCCACTAAAACAAACTAACATTGTATCAGAAGAAAAACTCCCTTGCCTACTTTGTATGTTTCTGTTAAACAATGGCTTATCCATACCTGTAAGAGGGTTATAAACAAATATTTTAGTAGTAGAGTCTATAACTTTATCATATATTAATCTTACTCCATCGGGATGCCAAACAGGATTTAATTCATTAATTTTTGACGAACTCACATTTTTCAATGTGGAATCAGATAAATTATAAACAAAAATATCAAACTGATCATCTCCATTTTTTGTAGCAGAAAGTACCAACTTTTTTGAATCTGGAGACCAATTTATTGAATTAATATCTTTAAAATCAGATTTATATACAACTATAGTATCCTTTATGTTGAATGACTGAGCATTTAATAATTGCACAGATATTACTAAAAATACTATTACTAATTTTTTCGACATTTTTTAATTTCTATGGGCTGTAAATATACAAATTGAATTGATAATATTTGGCAAAAAAAGGCTGTTGCAAAAACCCTTTAACAGATTTTCGGCAACAGCCAGATCAAAAACCAAACCCTTTAAGAGGACAAAATTACTTTTGCAAATACCTTTTCCTTTTCTTGGTTTTTTTCAGTGAAATTAAGTTGGTATTGAACCCATATGGTAATCCATCATTTCATTACTTTATATATTTTAATCACTTTTTAACTAAATTCATATCTCTTCTAAAGTTAATGTTATACTAGCTTTATTTTGTCTGGGCTTTAACTCTGGATAAACAGTATAACTTCCTGGTTTAAGGACAGTTCCAATTGACCTTTCAGGTTTTTTAAAATTATGAATTGTGATATTCCCCTTTTGTATCCAGTATCCGTCACAATTACCTTCCGCCTTAATAATTTTAACCGAATGAGTTAACTTTAGCGTTTTACAAATCAAACTTGTATTAGTATCCGCAAGCGATTTTGTTTGTTCTCCCTTAATAGTTATTATATCAGGTTCTTGTAAAAAGCTAACGCTTAAAATAAAAACAGTAATTATTATGAATTTCATTATATATCATTTTCTGATGTAAAAATAAAAATGCCGGGCACAAGACCCGGCATAAATTATTAATATGTAAGTAACCGATTATTATTCGTATTATTTAAATGATAATTTGGGAACAATTATAAAATTAACATTGAAAAATTATTAATTCACAATTAGAACTTAAGATTAACTCCAAGCATAAAGTTAAAACCTGCCTGAGGATAATAACCAAACATATCATACTCATTATCACCTGAATAATAACTATACACCCAGGCATTTGATGAATATTTTTCATTTAATACATTGTTCAAGGCAAGCAAGAAATCTATTCTTTTTATGAAGTTTGTTTCTATGCCATAATTTATTCTGATGTTATTAATGAAGTAAGCATCGATACTACGGTCGTTATTGGATGTATTATCGATAAATTGTTTACCAACGTAAGAAGAAGTTAAACTTAGCATAAAGTTTTTAAAAGGAGTAATTTGAAATTCATTATTGGCAATAATTGAAGGGGAAAATGAAATATCGGTACTTGAATATGTTTCTATTCTTTGAACCGGCCATGTATCATAATCGTCGATATAGGCTGTAAAATTATTTATCTTATTGGAACTCAATGTGGTGTTGAAATTCCAATTCAAATAATCAGCAATTTTCCAGCCGGCCTCTATTTCTATACCTCTTCTATAACTTTTATCAACATTCTCCATTATCGGAGCCCCAACATTATTTATTTTAC
>JBFFLX010000017.1:0-34423 GCA_041554435.1 Bacteroidales bacterium | reverse complement strand
CATGTTTCTTAAAAGAACTTACTTAGTTATGAAACTATCAGACGATAATTTTTTGTATTCTCTCATCTTTTGGGTAGGCTCGATTATTGAATAATCTTTCCATAAATCCTCGTCAAATTGATCCACATAAATTACTTCCATATTTTTCGGTTGCTTAAAATTAATAAACTGATCATGCGATATCTCATTATCTTCTAATATTAGAAATTCAACCAAAGTACTGGATTCAATTTCAAGATTAATTCCAACTTTAATCTCATTTAGAGTTTTATCGAACAGCCATCTTTTTCTTTTCTTTAAAAGAGCAATACTTCTGTCGAACCCAACACTGGCACCCTCAGTTTTGGAGAAATATTTTAATTTATATGTTCCGTCTTTTTTCTGAAAATAAACCGATCCCTTAAACTGATCCTCAGAAAATGAAACTCCCAGCAGACTAATATCCCTGCCATTTTTCCCGGTAGCATATTTATAATCGGCTTTTATAAGTGCATAGGTTTCCATGGAAATATACATTCTACCAATATACATTCCGCTATTATTTGGCTCAAAATCTATAATGTAAACATCTTCGCCGCTTATGGCAATTCCTCCTGCCAGAGTATATTTATATCGTGAAGGTTTATATAAGAATTCCCATTGCTTTTCATCATCCAGATTACTATACTTTAGGTTATTTGCTATCCTTCTGTTGAAATAATAAAGTTGTCTGTGATTATTTTTGGTTGTATCCTTTTCCACTACAGTATCATTATTTTCTTCGTCCATATCAATCTTCTGACCAAAAATCCCGGTTTTAACTTTCCAGTATTCATTGCTATCGATATTTGTAAAAACATCCTCAAATAACTCTTCCAGCTGTTCCAGTTCGGCTATATCTTTTTCTTTAAGAGATACGGTTCTGATAGGATTAGTTTTGTATTTTATGCTATCTTCCTCTATGGCAGACATATAAAAATCCCCCATAAAATCAGTATACGATAAGGAGTTCTTAGGCATCGCTCTTTCAATTGTTCGTATAAGATTTTCATCTAGTTCTTCAAAAGATGTTTTTCTTAAATCCAGGTCAAATTTTTCAATATCCGTATTTTCACGTCCACGGACAAAAACTTTCATTTTTGAAGTGGTTTTTTTATAGTTAGCATCTTTATTTTCAACAACCTTTTTTACAATTTCTTTTAGATTTGGAATACTACCAAAAATGAGTGTTTCACTCAAATTGAATAGTTCTTCCTCTAAAAAAATTACAGATGAGTTTTTAAGTTGATTAATGCAAATGTTTTTAGTTTGATAACCAATATACTGAAATCGCACTGTATCAGTCTCCTTTAAATCAGAAATGTTTAATGAAAAATGGCCTGTTTCATTGCTTATGACACCATTTGTTGTATTTAAAACATAAATGTTTGCATATGGTAAAGGTGCTTTTGATTTACTATCGAGCACACTTCCCTTGAGATGATTAACCTTAATTTCTTCCGCTAAGTTAGTTTGAGCATAAGTTCCAGAAAAATATAGTAGTGATAATAGTAGTAATATCCGTATCATAAATCAAAAATTAGAACTCCAAATTACAATAAATTTACCTTAATGACGACGAAAACCCTCTATTGTTACTATGAGGTGTAAATTTGCTGCATTTAAAGGCTAATTTAAAGTGCACTTAAACTATAAGTTCATAAAGTTAAATTGAGATTTGAGATGATTAAATAACGAAACTGCAACATGCAATAAAGAGATTCTTCCTCGTCGTTCCTCCTCGTTCGGAATGACATTACAAACCCGCAACTCGTAACCCGAAACTCGTAACCCGAAACTCGTAACCCGCAACTCGAAACTCTAGAAAACCCCTCTACTTGTCATATTACTCAAATTTAAAATTCTTGGCTGCAGCCTGTTTTTTTACTGAATTTACGATGGCTTTATCAAGCATATTATCGGGTTCATTTTTTCTTTGTTCAGAAATATACTTATCACGTTTAACTGTTAATTCAGATATTTCCTTCGTAATACTTTCTCTTTCTTTTGATTTTGTTTCGATATATTTTTTCTTTTCCTCCAAAGTCATTTTGCGCATTTCTTTGGGAAATTCTTCTTCAGCCACATCTTCTAATACAACTAACTCATCAACAGTTGCATCAACTAAATCCCAATGAGAGTTATTATACGTGGATTTACTTTTTGAGCTAATTCTTTGAATTGCTACTTCTTCATTCATAGAAGAAGCATTTTTATCCTGCTCGGCTTGTCTTGAATAACTCCTTGCACCTCTTGCTCCATAAGCAACATAAGTTGTATTTAACTGCTTGTTGAGTTCAATTAATTTATCGTCGTAGGGAGTTTTTATATGCACATACTGAATATCCTGATCGATATTCATATAGTTACCACCACCTATATAGGCACCTTCTTTCCAATAGGTTTTTTCTCCTTCCTTAATATCTCCACAGAAAATTGTATTTATTACTATATCCCTGTTTCTTGCAAGTTTACATACTTCTCGAAAGTCAATATTTCCTTGATTAAAAGGTTCATTTCCAGCAATAAAAATCATTTTCAAATCATTTGAATTTTCATCCCAGTCTAAAGCCTTTAATGATGACTGGATTACTTTTCCACAGTATTCTGAACCACCATCGGTTTTCAAAGAGAAAAGTTTCTCCGAAATCAAATCCAAATCGCTGGTAAAAGGATTCACTAATCTTATATAACCTTCCCTCATGGATAACTGATCGTTTCCATATTCATATAAAGCTATTTCGAGTTTTGGTGTTTCACCTTTACATTTGGCTTCCGAAAGTTCGTTAACAACATTCCACAATTGCGATTTTGCCTGGTCAATCAGCCCGTCCATACTATTGGAGGTGTCAAGTAATAAAGCCACCTTGATAGAACTTTTAGCAGGGGGTTGAAATGAGAATAATGGAGTAAGAACAATTAAGATAAAAAGCAGCTTTAATTTTTTCATGGTCTTAAATTTTATTCCATATAATTCAAAATATGTGCCAAAAAGAAATTGTATTTGTTTCTGGATTAATTCAATTTATAATTCGCCAATTTAGATAAGTTGAATATTAACAATCATTTAACAAATTGGCATTTCCATCAAATAATTAACTTTTTATATAACAATATTGCTTCAATTAATTGCCAAAAGCCCTATTTTGTTATATCTTTGGATGTGTAATTTTCATTAATGTTACTTTTTATAGTTTTAGTGATAAATACTTGCAAACGATTGCAATGGTCAAATTTAGGCTGTGTTAATTATACACATAGTATTATGAGGCATACGAAAAGTTTTATTATTAAACAATCTGATTCATTTTTACTAATTTAGCCTAATACAATTTAATGCTTACTTAAATTATTAATAAGATGTCTAAAAAATTTATTCTTAGGCGGCTCCTATTATCATTTTTAATGATTTTTGGGATTGCTTTCTTAAGTGTTGCTCAGCAGTTAAATGTTAGCGGCATAATAGTAGATGCCCGAGACGGTTCTCCACTAATTGGAGTAACGGTACTTCAAAAAGGCACTATGAACGGATCCATTTCTGATATTGATGGAAAATATAGCATATCTGTAAATATGGGAGATACATTAGTGTTTTCTTATGTAGGATATGAAAGTCAGGAATTAGTGGTTTTGAGCAGTAAGGTAGATGTATCTTTATCTGAATCTTCAGAAATGCTTGAAGAAATTTTGGTTATTGGATACGGAACACAAAAGAAATCTGATAAAACCGGTGCTGTTGCCAAAGTAGAGGCTTCTGATTTAAACTCAGGTAACTTAAGTGACCCTATTCAGGGGCTTCAGGGAAAGGCTGCAGGAGTTTCAATTACAAAAAAAGGCGGCGACCCTAATGCTGGTTTTACAGTAAGGGTGAGAGGATCATCAGGATACGCCGCATCAGCGGATCCACTTTATGTAATTGATGGAATTCCGGGTGCAGATCCAACCATGATTGCGGCAGAAGATATAGAGAGTTATAATATTCTCAAAGATGCCGCATCAACTGCAATTTACGGATCGCGTGGTGCAAATGGAGTAATAATTATTACAACAAAAAAAGGCAGCCAATCGAATAAGAAAGGAATGAGTGTGGGAAATGTTACTTTCGACACCAAATACTCTCTTAGCAAGGTTGATAACCTTGTAGGAGTGCTGGATGCACAGCAAATACGTGATTATACAATACAATATAATAAAGAGTTTATCGATGGTGGTGCCAACACTAACTGGCAGGATGAAATATACAGAACAGGTAGCACATTCGAAAAATCCTTAAGTTTTACAGGCAGTTCCGATAAAAGTTTCTATAGAGCTTCGGTTGCACATAGTGATTGGGTAGGTGTTATGCAAGGAACTTCTAAAGAGAGAACTACTGCTAAAATCAGCCTAAACCACAAAGGAATTAACGAAAGGTTAAACTTAAGTGCTAACATGGCTATTGCTTTTGAGAACAATGACTATGAAAACTACAGTGGTAATAATAAGGACGATATAGTTTACCAGGCCTTAACAAGAAACCCTACCGACCCGGTATACGATGCTGATGGCAATTTCGATAAAACACAGAGGGTATTTAACTATGAAAATCCGCTAGCTGTTATTAATATGGTAACCAATGGAAGGGATGCAAAAAGGTATCTAGGTAGTTTAAAAGCCGACTTTCTTATTTTGGAAGGTCTTAATTTTACAAGTACTATAAGTTATATCAGGAATGATCAGGAATTTACTTATTTCAGGCCAAAAGGAGTATTTGCCTCAGCTGATAATGGCTTTGGAAGACGTAGTTACGACAATTACCAGGATAAGCAATTTGAAACCTATATTACTTATATAAAAACATTTAATGCTATCCATAATATCAACTTAATGGGTGGATATTCATGGAGAGAAGCAACCTATGATGGATTATTTTCACAAGCTCAAAATCCACAATCACCATATATAGGGGCCAACGACCTCAGAACTTTCTCGGAAGTAAACTATGGTGATGTTGGTTCATATAAAAGCAATGAAACCCTTATCGGATTCTTCGCAAGAGGTCAATATAACTTCAACTCCAAATATTATCTTTCAGCAAGTATTCGCAGAGATGGTTCTTCAAAATTTGGTGTAAATAATAAATGGGGATGGTTTCCTACAGTTTCAGCCGGATGGGACATAAACAAAGATTTTATGCAGAATGTTTCATGGATGGATCAACTGAAACTTAGAGCTAGTTATGGTGTTTCAGGAAACCAGGCTTTTGGAGCAGGATACAGTCAGGTAAGTTATGTGCCTACCGGATTAGCAACAAATCCTGAAACAGGACAGCAAGTAGTGACTTTCGAGCCAGCAAGAAATAACAATCCTGACTTGAAATGGGAAAGAACTGCTGAAACAAATATAGGTATCGATTTTGCTGTAATGAACAGTAAACTCAGTGGTACTCTGGAGTTGTATCAAAAACATACAACAGACATGCTTTACCCTAAACCAGTATCAATTGAAGGAGGTAATGTTTCAAACAGAACTTTCGCAAATGCTGGAGAAATCCTAAATAAAGGTATCGAACTTTATTTACAAGCCTATGTTGTTACCAAAAAGAATTTTACCTACAATACCTCATTAACAGTTGCAAGAAACAAATCTAAGTGGATAAACCTTTTTAATCCTGATGAGAGCAATGTTGATGGAGGTTATGAAAATAATGGTTATTTGAGTGGCAGAGGTGCTGTAGGGGATGCATTTTATATTATTAGAAATCAGGAAGGACACGAAGTTAGTGAATTCTATCTTCCTGAAATTGTTGATATTATAAATGGTGAATTTATTTTCAAATCAAAAACTGGTGGTTATACTAACCAATTGGCTAATGCTCAACGTGTTTTTGCCGGTTCACCAAACCCTGAAGTTGAACTTGGATGGTCAAATAGTTTCACTTTTTATAAAAACTGGACCCTTAATTTCTCAGTCCGTTCTATGATAGGACATAAGAAATATAATGCCACAAGAATGTTTATGGATTCACCCTTCGATCTTCCTGACTTAAATGCTGTTGAAGAAGCACTTGGCTGGGCAGAAAAAGGACGTGTTAGCACTGCTGTAATTGCAACAGAATATCTTGAAGATGCTTCTTTTGTTAAATTGGATTATCTGTCAGTTGGATATAATTTTAATACTGATAAGATTAACTGGTTGCACGGTTTACGTTTGTCGATAGTGGCAAATAACCTCTTTACTTTAACTAAGTATACTGGTGCAGATCCTGAAATATACTACTCTAACCTTGCTTATGGTTGGGATCAATACAATGTATATCCTAACACAAGATCAATTACATTTGGTTTAAATGCAACATTTTAAAGATTTATAAAGATGAAAAAGATTAATATAATTATATCTGCTTTATTGGTGATCGCTACTTTTTCATGTACTAAACTAGATGAAAAGTACTTCGATCAGATACCGGCAGATCAATATCCTGAAAATCCTGATCAGGTTGCCACACTTAGCGTTAATGCCTATAAAAAGTTGCAAAACATGGCTGACGATGGTGGATGGTGGTTCCTGGCTCAGGAAATAAGTTCAGATGAACTGGCCGGTCCTACACGTGGTGCCGATTGGTATGACGGAGGAAAATGGGTTGATGTTCATACTCATTCCTGGACAAATGATACAGAAAGCGTAAACAGAATGTGGAGTTTGTTCTTTGACGGAATTAATGAATGTAACAGAACAATACAAACACTTAGGGCAATTGGTGACAATGAGGAAATATTAGCAAAAATTGCAGAATTGGAAACATTGAGATCCTTCTTCTATTATTTACTTATGGATAATTATGGAGATGTTCCTTATGTAACTCAAATACTTGATGCAGGGGCACTACCATCAAAAGTTGCACGAGAAACTATTTACGACAGCCTTGTTATTACACTTGAGAACAACCTTAAATATCTCAACAAAGGCGACCTTAAATATATGGCTACCAGGAATATGGCTTTTGCAACTCTTGCAAAACTCTATATAAATGCTGAAGTTTATACAGCTACACCACAATGGGAAAAAGCAGGGCAGTATTGCGACAGTGTTATTGCAGGCCCATATTCTCTAAGCAATGATGTAAAGGCACCATTCTTAACCAATAATGAAAATAATTCTGAAATTATATTTTCTATCCCTTATGATGAAGATAATTTCCAGGGTTTCAGACTTCATATGAGAACCCTACACTATCAAAGTAATTTAACTTTCGATATGTCGGTTGGACCGTGGAATGGCTTTGCAGTTGTGCCTGATTTTTTTGATACTTTCGAAGATACAGATCTTCGTAAAGAGGCAGATTTTATATGGGGTCCACAGTATACTTCCACAGGCGAAGAAATCATTGAAAGTGTTACAGGCGAACCATTAAATATCAATCCTTATCTACCGGCACTATCAATGACTGACGGATATACTCCGGAGCAGATTAGAACAACCGGAGCTCGTATAGGAAAATACGAAATAAAAATGGGAGCCAAAGAGAACCTTTCAAACGATTTTCCACTTTACCGTTTGTCTGATTTCTACTTAATGAAAGCAGAAACCGAAATACGTCTGGGAAGAAGTGGCGACGAATGGGTAAATCCAATTAGAACCAGAGCAGGTGTAGAACCATATTCAGGCTGCACTCTTGATCAGCTACTTGCAGAAAGAGGCAGGGAAATGTTTGTTGAAGGACACCGCCGTCAGGATCTTATCCGATTTAACAAATGGCAAAATTCCTGGTGGGAAAAACCAGCACATGGGCCGGAAAGAAACACTTTCCCTATTCCTCAGTGGGCTATAGATGGAAATCCAAACCTTGGTAATTAGTTGTTATCTTTACGAACTTTATAAAATAAAAAATTAAATAAATAGTTTATATCAATAATTTAAAATTTTAATCTTATGAAAAAAAATAGTTTTTTTAATCTCTCACTAACTGCATTAGCTCTACTTTTAGGTCTAGCAGTTACTTTTACATCATGTAAAAAAGATGACGATCCTGATCCTGATCCGGTTATTGTACTTGATGGAACTTATATCAAAGGAGCAGCTACTGCTCTAACTGATTACGACACTAAGGGCATGATGAAAATCGCCCGAAATGAGGTTACCCAGGAAGACAGAGCTTCTCTTCTTGAATTATATGTTGCAGTAAAAGGTGGATCTGCTGGATTCAATATTATTACTGTTGCAGGTGATGTTATAACCATAATGGGACCTGGTTCAGATTTTGCTGAAGTAACAGAACCTGATGTTGACGAACCAAAAGACGGACTTTGGAGAGGTTCTATTGTAGAATCTGAATCAATGTTTACAGTTCCAGAAGATGGTCTTTACCACATTGCTTATGATACTGAAATTGGTATTGTAACTATTGCAAAAGTTGATTGGGGTGTAATTGGTGCTGCAACTCCAGGTGGCTGGGGCGAAAGTACAGCTATTGAATCAAGCGGATTCGACCTTAACTCTATGACCTTTACAGGTACAGAAATTAAATTGGTAAAAGGTGATTTCAAATTCCGTTATAGTAACGGTTGGAAAGTTATCCTTGATCCAGAATTTGATCTTGGAGATGGTAACAAAGGAATTAAAGTAAATTCTAACTTCGGTGGAGCAGTTGATAATTTAGTTCCTGGTGGAGCTAATATAGTAAACGAAGTTCCTGGTTATTACACCATTACAATGGTATGGGCTCTTGATGGTGGTTATACTGCCACAGTTGAAAAAACAGGTGATCTTGAAGTTGTTGATTACTCAGCTGTTGACCTTGGTTTAGTAGGTGATGGTGTTATTCAAGATGGAGAACCTGTTGGTTGGGACGCTACTATTTTGAATCATGTTCCTGTTGTAACAGATGAAACTACTTACACATGGACTTATGAAGGTATTGAATTCACAACTGCAGGTTCATTTAAACTTCGCCAGGGACAAGACTGGAACGGTAAAGTTATTGGATACCCGGACGTAGTAATGGGTGGAACTGCTGCAGGTAACTTCGAAACTAATGACGATGGAAACTTTGTTCCTACTGTTGATGGCACATACGATATTACTTTCGTTATCGATGCCTTAACTGAAACTTATACTTTCACTGTTAAAGAAGCAGGTGCTGCTGACCCGGAACTTTATATGTTAGGTGACGGTTGTGCCGCAGGTTGGGATAACGCTGTAGCTCTTCCATTGGATGGAACAGGTGGTTTATACACAATTACTGCTGATTTAACAGGTGGTGGTTATATTAAATTCATCACTACTTTAGGACAATGGGCTCCAATGTATGGAACTGACGATACTGGTACTGCTACTGGTGGTCCATTGGTATTCAGAGAAACTGAAGACGATCCTGATCCAGCATCTATTCCAGTTGACGCCGATGGTAACTATACTATCACTGTTAACACAAATGATATGACTTATACAGTTGTAGCTAATTAATTTTAGCAATAATTTTTAAAAAAGGCTGTCTGCTATTTGATGCAGGCAGCCTTTTTTTTATACATATAAATGTAATTATTCATTCTTTTAAATATCTTATTATTTCAATCGATTGTTGTACATCTGTTTTTGTTATATATTCTCTATTTTTTTAGAGGAGTAGAGCATATATATAGAACATTATAGCTTAATTATGAGTACTTTTGAAGAAACAAAAATACCATCATGATCAATAGAGTATTAATATCAATATCATTTGTATTATTTAGTATACAAATAAGCCTAGCTCAACTAATTACTGTTACGCCTCCTTTTCCAAATGATCAGGATGCCATTGTTGTAACTTTTAATGCAGCCCTCGGAAGCGGAGGACTTGAAGGCTTTACAGGAGATGTATATGCTCATACAGGTGTAATTACAAACAATTCTTCATCAGGATCCGACTGGAAATATGTAAAAGCAGGCTGGAGTGAAAATATTCCTGAATGTAAAATGACAAACCTTGGAGGAGATTTATGGGAATTAGCCATTAATCCCTCAATAAGAGATTATTATGGAGTGCCTGAAGGAGAAACGATTTTGCAGCTTGCATTTGTTTTCAGATCGGCAGATGGAAGTCTGGAAGGTAAAACTGATACTGGTGGGGACATTTTTTACGATGTTTCCCAGCCGGGAATGCAGATTTTAATAACCCTGCCCGAAGAAAATCAAATCATCGTCCAAACCAACGATGTTATTCATATTGAAGGATCAAGTAGTGGAGCTGACTCTACCTTTCTTTATAATAATGAAACTCTTTTGTATTCTGGTACAGGAAATGACTTTCAATACAATCTAACAGTTAGCCAGTCAGGCTTAAATTATGTAAGAGCTGTTGCCAAAAATGCAACTGAAATGATTGTGGATTCATTTTCATATTATAATCGCCCTGCCATTGTTATTGAAGACGTTCCGGAAGGTATAGTTGATGGTATTAATTATATTGATGAAAATACTGTTATTTTATGTTTATACGCTCCAATGAAAAATTATGTATTCGCAATTGGAGACTTCTCTAATTGGGAAATTAATGATGATGTTTATATGAAACGCTCCAGCGATGGATCAAGATATTGGGTTCAGTTAAACAATTTGGAGGCCGGTAAAGAATATATTTACCAATATTTCATTGATGGCAATTTAAAGGTTGGCGACCCTTATGCCGACAAAGTTAGTGATCCCTGGAATGATCAATATATTTCATCAGCTACATATCCTGACCTAATTGATTATCCTGCAGGCAAAACTAATGGAATAGCAACAGTATTTCAAACAGCACAAACACCTTATGAATGGCAAATAACAGATTTCCAGGCTCCTGACCAGGACAATCTGGTAATATACGAGTTATTAATAAGAGATTTCACTACCTCCCACACTTTTCAATCACTTATTGATACACTTAATTATCTTGACAGATTAGGAGTGAATGCCATTGAATTAATGCCGGTTAGTGAATTTGAAGGTAACCTTTCTTGGGGTTATAACCCTAATTATTATTTTGCTGTTGACAAATATTATGGGCCAAAAGATACTTTCAAAAGTTTTGTTGATGCTGCGCATGAAAGAGGAATAGCAGTTATTATGGATATGGTTTTAAATCATGCTTACGGTTCATGCCCATTGGCAATGATGTATTGGGATGCACAGAATAACAGACCTGCCGGAAATAATCCCTGGTTTAATGTTCAATCACCTAACAATGCTTACTCCTGGGGTTCAGATTTCAACCATGAAAGTCAGGCTACCAAAAATTTTGTCGATAGGGTAAATAAATACTGGATAGAAGAATATAATATTGATGGCTATCGTTTCGACTTTACAAAAGGATTTACAAATACTCCCGGTGACGGAGGTGGATTTGACCAGTCACGTATTGATATTCTTACACGAATGAGTAATGTAATTTGGGAAACAAATCCTGACGCTTACGTAATTCTGGAGCACTTTGCTGATAATTCTGAAGAGAAAGTTTTGGTTAATAATGGAATGATGCCCTGGGGTAATTCAAATTACAACTATAATGAAGCCACCATGGGTTGGGTTCAAAACTCTGATTTTTCATGGGTATCGTATCAGGAAAGAGGATTTAGCGCTCCAAGTCTTGTTGGCTATATGGAAAGCCATGATGAAGAAAGGTTGATGTTTAAAAACAAAGAGTATGGTAATACCTCTGGCTCAAACTATAATGTTAAAGATATTGGTGTGGGCCTTGAGAGAAATGGAATGGCCGCAGCCTTTTTTATTAGCATTCCGGGTCCAAAAATGATATGGCAGTTTGGTGAATTAGGATACGATTACTCCATAAACACATGTGAAGATGGTTCTATAAGTGATGATTGCAGAGTTTCCCCAAAACCAATTCGCTGGGATTATTTTGAAGATTGGAGAAGAGCACGATTGTTTTATGTTTATCAAGCTTTAATTGGACTCAAGAAGAATGAACCCGCTTTTAGAACAACTGATTATAATGTTTCACTTTCAGGAGCAACCAAAAGTATTCATCTGAATCACGATGATATGGATGTGACTATTATTGGAAACTTTGGGGTGGATGCAGCAACAATAAATCCCAATTTCCAACGAACCGGAACCTGGTATGATTTTTACACAGGAAACTCAATTGAAGTTAACAATACATCAACTGAAATAAACCTGGAAGCTGGAGAATATCATATTTATACTACAAAACAATTGACCACACCTCATATTCTTGGCATCAATAGTATAGAAGATGATCAAAGCATTAATATTTATCCAAACCCTGCTTCAGAAACTTTAAATGTAAATTTTTTAGAGCCACAACATAAGAATTCAAAAATTGAATTTTATGATATTCAGGGGAAAATGGTTAAGAATATTATTGTTTCAAATAATACAAATGCTATTAATATCAGCGATTTGTATTCAGGCTTATATATTCTTAAAATCAATACTTCCAACAACACTTATTCAAAGAAAATAATAATTGAATAGAGTTGTATTCTGAATAATGGTTTAATAATTTAAAAAAACGGTATTGCTACCGTTTTTTTTTGCATAAAAAAAACCCTTCCTGTTCAGGAAGGGTTCAAACCAAATTAATTAATGAAAAAGCTATTTATGCTTGCTTCCATCTTTTTTTTCGTCCTTTTTAGACATTTTTTTGTCTGAACAGGATTTTTTGTCAAAATCATGACTGCAACATGATTTTTTGGTGTTGCAATCTTTCTTTGTTTTCGCGTCTTTTGCTTTTTTATCTTTATCGTCATCATCTTTTGATTTGGTGATAACAGTAGCATTTGTTACTTGTGCATAGGTGTTCATTGTTAAACCACCCATAAATAACAAACTTAAACTTAATGCTAAAATTCTTTTTCTCATCGGTATTAATTTTAATTATATCTTTATTAAACTGTATTCTTTTTTGTAACTTTACTAATTCTATTAATACTATTTCTATTATTAGATAGTATTCTACAAAACTAAGAGGATTATAATACTTCGACTGTTAACCTGCTGTTAATAACTGTTAATAATATGTTAATTTGCAATTATAGTAGAAGTCAAACAGTTAATTTTGAATCGAATTATAAGAAGTGAAAAAAAAGACTTTAAAATTAATAATCATTTTGAGTTCCTTTGCTTTGGCAGGAATTGTATTTACCCAGGTTTACTGGGTAAAAGAGGCTATTGATTTAAAGAAAGAACAATTCGATAACAGTGTAAGAATAGCAACTAAAAGTGTTGTTAATCAATTTCTTAAACAAACTACCGACAGCACATTTAAGGAAAGACTATACCTCCTGTCATGCAGAAAAGACCATTTAGTGATTACCGATTATATTCAACCTGAACTCCTGGATTCACTTATAAAATCTGAATTCGATTGTATGAAAATTAATAATAGTTTTTACTATGGTGTTTACAACAAAAGGAGTGGAAAGTTTGTATCTGGAAATTATGATGATTATAAAGACAATATTAAGAACTCTGCTTTTCAGTTCTCGCTTTACAGTATATATAAACCGGGAAACTACTATCTAAGTATATATTTCCCTTATAGCACAAGTTATGTTATTAGTAAGATGAAGAGCATGATTGCATTTTCGGCAATATTGTTAATCGGACTAATTACATCTCATATATTTGTAATTTACACCATATTAAGGCAAAAAAAGATATCGGAAATAAAGAATGATTTCTTGAACAATTTAACACATGAGTTTAAAACCCCCATTGCTACTACATCCTTGGCTGCAGAAATGTTAGCGAAGGAAAACATAAACACTATACCCTTAAAAGTCGAGAAATATGCTAATGTAATTCTTTATGAGAATACCCGATTACAATCGCAGGTAGAACAGATTTTACAGATTGCTTCTTTTGAAAAGGGGACCTTTAGATTTAAACACGATAAAGTAGACCTTCATCAGTTAATTAATAATGTAATTGTAAGTTTTGAGTTAATAATAGAAAAGAGTAAAGCAGTTATTAATACTAATCTGAATGCTGAAGATTATATCATAAGTACAGATATTACGCATTTAACAAATGTGATTTACAATTTGATGGATAATGCGATTAAGTATTCTCCCAAAATACCGGAAGTGCTAATTGAAACAAAAAATACAAAAAAAGGTATAATAATTAAGATAACTGATAAAGGAATTGGAATCGCCAAGCAATATCAAAAAGATGTTTTTAAAAATCTTTTTAGAATCCCCATGGGAAATATTCAGGAAGTAAGGGGTTTTGGACTTGGTTTATATTATTCCAAATATGTTGTTGAGAGTTTAGGTGGTACTATTGAGTTACAGAGTGAAGTTGGTAGAGGAACAACTTTTGAAGTATTTTTACCAATAAAAAGATTAAAGAAAATATAAGTTTTTTGAAGAAGTATCATCAGATTAATAAATAAACACGTTATGAGTGAGCAAAATGAAGAAAATGGAAAGGTGAGGATCTTGTTCGTTGAAGATGACTCAAATTTGAGCATGGTACTAAAGGACTACCTTGAGATGATAGGTTATGAAGTTGATCATGGCAATGATGGAGAAGAGGGCCTGGCTTTATTTAAATCTAACAAATATGATATTGCTATTCTGGATATAATGATGCCAAAAAAAGATGGTTTTACTCTGGCTACGGAAATAAAACAAATTCAGCCTTCAATGCCAATAATATTCCTTACAGCAAAAAATCAAAAGGAAGACAAACTCGAAGGTTTTAATTACGGTTGCGACGATTATATTACAAAACCATTTAGTACTGAAGAAATTAAATTAAGAGTAAAAGCGATTCTGAAAAGGTGTAATAATCAGGATATGTCGACAGCTCCTGTAATAGAGAAGTTTAAAATAGGTAAATTCGATTTCGACTCAACCAACCTGATTTTATCATTGGAAGGTGATGAGAAAAGACTTACACGTAAGGAATCATCATTGCTAAAATTACTCTGTGAAAACAAAAATGAACTATTAGCACGTGAAGTTGCACTTGAAACCGTATGGGGAGAAAACGATTATTTTATCGGCAGAAGTATGGATGTTTTTATTGCAAAACTTAGAAAATATCTGAAAGCAGATCCCAATGTAAAAATCACCAATGTTCATGGTATTGGATTTAAACTTGAGATAGAAGAAGAGTAAATTCCAATAAATTTTACTACTAAATATTTTACTTCTCTTTTAATAACATTAATAAAAAAGCATATTCCATTGCTGTTTCTTTATGAATTTCGAAACGCCCCGAGGCACCCCCATGTCCAAATTCCATATTAGTCCATAGTAATAAAGGCTCATTGTTTGTTTTCAGTTTTCTCAATTTAGCCACCCATTTAGCGGGCTCCCAATACTGAACCTGAGAATCATGAAGGCCTGTTGTAACAAGCATAGCAGGATAGTCTTTAGGTTCAACATTATCGTATGGGGAATAAGAAAGCATATACTTATAATACTTTTCTTGGTTGGGATTGCCCCATTCGTCATATTCTCCTGTTGTTAACGGAATGCTTTCGTCGAGCATTGTTGTTACTACATCAACGAATGGAACAGCAGCCAGTATTCCTTTAAACAAATCAGGTCGCATATTTATAACAGCACCCATTAATAGTCCTCCGGCACTTCCGCCAAAAGCAAATAATTTATCTTTTGAACTATACTTTTCATTAATAAGAAACTCTCCCACATCAATAAAATCGAAGAAAGTGTTTTTTTTATTAAGCAATTTACCATCATCATACCATTTTCTGCCCAAATCTTCTCCCCCACGGATATGAGCAATGGCAAAAGCAAAACCTCTGTCGAGTAAACTTAATCTGTGAGACCTGAATGTTGAATCCACAATTATGCCGTACGATCCGTAACCATAAAGCAATAAAGGATTACTGCCATCTCTCATAAAGCCTTTTTTATACACTATCGATACTGGTACTCTAACACCATCACGTGCAGTGGCATAAACTCTTTCGGTAACATAATCATCTGGATTATAATCACCTATAACTTCTTCTATTTTTAACAGATTCCTAAGATGAGTTTTTAAATCATAATTATAAACCGAACGCGGAGTTTTTAAGGAAGTATATATAAAACGAAAGTTATCGCTTTTATATTCAGGGTTTTCGGCTCCTATTGCATAGTAATCAATCTCTTGAAAATCAATATATTTTATTGTACTACTGTTTAAATCAACTATTTTAAATTTTGGCAGACCATTTTCTCTCTCACTTACCACATAATAATCCTGAAATACATCAATATCCTCCACAAGAGTATTGTTATTATGTGGAGCAACTTCTTTCCAGTTCTCAATATTAGTTTTATGGTCAGGAGTTTCCATAACTCTAAAATTTTGAGCTTCAAGATTTGTTCTGATTAAAAATCTATCTCCCTGATGGTAAATACTATATTCAAGTCCTCTCTTGCGGGGATAGAAGATTTTAAAATCCCTTTCAGGATTATTTGCATCAAGAATTCGGTATTCGTTTGTTGTTGTACTGCTACTACCAATTACAATAAATTTGTCAGATTTCGTTTTATAAACAAAACAATTAAATGTGCTATCCTTTTCATGATATACCAGCACATCCTCCTTAATACCAGTGCCTAAAACATGTTTAAATATTTTATATGGGCGTAATGATTTATCTCTAACTGCATAAAATAAGGTTTTATTATCGTTAGCCCAGCACATATTACCGGAAGTGTTTTTTATTTCATCATTTAGTAGTTCTCCGCTTTCTAAATTCTTAAATTTTATAGTGTATTTTCTTCTACTAACTGTATCCAGACTAAAAGCAAGTAAATTATTATTTTCACTAATTTCCCAGGAACCTATATGAAAAAATGAAAAGCCTTTTGCCATTTTATTTCCATCGAGAAGTATTTCTTCCTGAGCATTAATATTTAACCTGCTTCTACAATAAACAGGGTATTCACCTCCTTTTTCAAAACGATGGTAATACTTATATCCTTTAAGGTCATAAGGTACTGATTCGTCATCCTGCTTTATTCTTCCAATTATTTCATTGTAAATTTGCGATTGCAGGCTTTCGGTATTTTTCATAAACTCTTTAGTATAAGAGTTTTCTTTCTCCAGATAGTTAATCACTTCCGCATCATCACTATCATTGAGCCAATAATAATCATCTCTGCGTTCATCGCCAAATTCATTAAATACTTTAGTTTTTATTTTAGCAATAGGTGCTTTACTCATAATTAGTTATGTTAATAATTAATCCACTATTTGAAAACTTAAGGGTTTCAAAAAATCAAAAAGTTAGTTTAATCAAATAATTAGTTTCTAGAAATGCAGACTTATTCCCAAGCTAGGCATGAAAGGCAACTGATAAACTACTTCATTAGTTACAAGATCCACGTAGAAAATATTCTTTCTGTCGTAAACATTTGTAATACTGATGTTTGTAACTAATTTAGTATTGGCAGCAAGGAAGAAATTCCTTTTTATATCAACATCAAGACGATGGTAAGTTGGAAGTCGTCCCTGGAAGATTTCGTCATATATTATTCCCAGTTGACCGTTTTCGGTAATATAATCAGAGTTTATGCCCCCCGGAAAAGTGAGATGCTCATAAAATCCCTGAACCTGAGTAAAAGGGAAGCCGGTTCCAAAATTCCACCTTGCACTAAATTCCCATTGTTTTCTATCGCCGGCAACATACGACAATATCATATTAATATTATGTCTCCTGTCGAAGTGAGGTGTATAGGTTATCATATCTCCATTTTTATCCTCATATTGACGTTCAACATAACCCAGTGAGTATACCAGCCAAAAGTACATTCTGTTATAATCATATTTCAATACCATGTCGGCACCATAAGCCTGTCCTTTTTCTATAATAAAATCTTTGGTCTCAACTTCTGAAGCTCCTTCTGGTGGTTTATTGCTATCGTCGTAAATTTTAAACCTGTTGATATTTGTTAACTGTGGGAAGTACTTATAATAACCTTCTATATTAAGACTCATTCTTCTGGAAAGGTCTATTTCAGCACCAATTATGGCATGAGTTGATTTTTGCAGTTTACTGTTAACATCTTTACCATTAAAAGTATTAGGTAAGTTGTCGGGGCCTGATAAAAAACCAGAGAATAAATTCACAACATCCCTGTCGGAGGATGCAGAAATTAAATTCTGTGAATACATTCCGCCTGCAAATTTAAATCTAAGTTTATCTGTTGCATTAAACTTTACAGCCAGTCGTGGTTCAGGAGAAACCTCCGCCAAAGAAGCATACCATTGCAATCTCAATCCCGGTTCAATTATAAATTTGCCTAATATTGATTTGTACTTAAAGTATAATCCAAGTTGAGTTGTATTTTCCGCTTGCTCAATTTTACTACCTACAAAGTTAATTAATTCGTAATTTGTACTGTATCCTTCTACCTCTATTCCATATTTAAAAACATCTTTACCAATAAAGTATGTGAAGTCGAGTCCTCCATTAAAACCGCCAATTGAACTGGAACGATCGGAAAGGGCAGTGGAATTTATTTTACTTTTATATTCCGAATAAGCAAATCTTCCTTCAATAAGTACTGGTGATTTTCCAGGAATTACAACAAAATTAGCGCCTCCACCATAGGAATTCCATCCAAAATCGGATATGGATTTATAGTTATTTACCTGATCGGTAAAATTAAATCCAAACAAACTTATTTTTGATCCATTGGCAGCGTTTATTGATACTTTTCCATATATATCCAAAAAGTTAAAAGGCAGACCATCCTCGTCGATATAATCGTAGAATATCTTTGAACTTTGTTCAAGATAAGAATTTTTTACAGAAAGTATCATTGTAGAACTTCCCTTGTCGGGCGCTTTTTGTTTTACAATTGGAACTTCAAGTACTGCATTTGCTCCAAAAGTTGAAGCACTAACAGATCCGGTAAAACGTTTTTTATTTCCATCTTTTGTGGTAATATCCATAACTGAGGAAATACGTCCTCCATGCTCAGCATTAAAACCACCTGTATAGATGTCGGCATTTCTAATTAATTCTGTTTCGAAAACTGAGAAAAGACCAATAGAATGAAATGGATTATAAATCATCATTCCATCTAACATTACCTTATTCTGAATAGGAGAACCTCCCCGAATATAAAACTGCCCGCCTTGATCACCGGTAAATACTACGCCTGGTATAACTTGCAAATACTGAGCAATATCAGCCTGTCCACCAATACTTGGGATAGACTTTATTTCTTTAGGTGTAATTTTCACAACCGAGGTTCTGGTTTCAGTTCTTGCAGCAATACGTTCGCCACTAATAGTAACCGTTTCCAATTCAACAGAAGATTTCTTCAAATATAATTTCTTATCTATTATTCTGTCACTTTCCAGAATAATGGGAACAGCTATAGTGTCGAAGCCTAAATAGGTTATCTGTAAAATATATTTCCCGGGAGGTACTTTGCTAATTAAAAAATACCCGTTAATATCTGCTGATCCACCAAAATTAGTTCCCTTAAGTACAACATTTGAAAACATTGCAGGTTCACCACTCTCTTCTTCATAAACAAACCCACGTACTGTTGCCTCTTGAGATATAAGGGTTAGAGGTAGAATTACTATACTTAAAAGCAAGAATGCCAGCAACTTGTATTTTAACTTCATTTTTAAGTAATTTTATAAAAAATAAACGCCCAAATTACTTAAAAAGTATGAACTCACGTCTTTCTACAACAAAAAAAAAGAGGGTCTGATAAAAACCCTCAATCAAAAAGAATTGGAAATTATATTGAAAGGTATTAATACCTTATTATTGTAAAACTTGATACAGCAGCTTCAGCGTCAATAAATATTTTATTTGTTGCCTCATCGAAGTTTGAAGTTATATATTCACCTCTGTCGGTTTTTTCAAAACCTGTTAAATTTTTCCCTGACAATACTGATTCAAGCGACAGCTTACATCCTGATGTTTTTGGAATATTAATTACTACTGAAGATGCCCCAGCTGACAAACTTACATCAGAAGTATGGTATAAATCGCCTAACCATATTTTAACGGATGCTGCTCCACCTTCAATATCAAGATTACGTATTTTATAATCTTTAAGGTCAAAATCAATACTGGCAGCACCTGCATCCAGATCAATATCCCAAACAGGCATTGTATTTAATGAGATATTTACCATGTTTTTATTGTTCTTTCCAAGATTAATAGAAGTACTTTCCATTTCAATATTAATGTCAGAAGTGCTATCACTGGTTTTTATAATATAGCTGTATTCCGAACTATTTCCTCTTCTGTTAAAAGAAAGTAAATCATCCGACACATTATCTATTACAAATTTTCCGGCAGCAGCTTCCATATATAAATCTACATAAGAAGAACTATCATCGTAAGGAATATTGAAGGTTTGAGTTGTATATTTATGCGAGTTGCTATAAGTATCATCATCGTCCCAATTATTCCAGTCGTGATCGCTAAAAAGTTCAAAATCATGTGAATTACTCAAATACTCAGTTCTGTTCAAAATAAATGTAACTGAAGCACCGAGTATTGCAAGCACCAAAATTATTTTTATCCAGTCGTTTACAGGAATAATCGAAACTCCCCAAAGCACAAGGAATACAGGCCATAGTCTCCATAGTGAAACCCAGTCGAAATGAACAATGTGCAGGTTTTGAAGTATAAATAGTACTCCGATAAAGATTAAGATAACTCCCCAAAAAATATTTCTAAATTTCATTTTCGTAAATTTTAATTGTTATAAATGATAAATTATTTAATGCTATCATCTTCTGGTTTAGCATCTGTAGAATAAATTTGCTCCGCAGAAGTGTCTTGAGCGTTAGATGATTTTAAAATTTCAGGTTTTATCATCATAACACCTAGTATGATTAATACTAAAGGCCAAAAGTCGATAATATCATAAAATGGGAATACTCTATCGAAAAGAATTATTAACCCAATAAGAATAAGGACAATTCCGGCAATAAGGCTGGTGTTATTTTTCTTTCTTTCATTTGAATCACCAGGGTTAAATACATCTTTATTGTCCTTAGTATCTTGCCCTTCTCCCGTATTGACGGTTCTCGTAAAACCCACCGGCTCGGAAGGTATTACTATCCATAAAATTATATATGCTAAAAAGCCTCCGCCACCAAAAATAAGTAGTAAAACAAAAGCTATTCTAATTAACGCAATATCTACATTAAAATAATTGGCAAGACCTCCGCAAACGCCGCCTATCATTTTATCGTGTACTGATCTGTAAAGTCTAGATGAATTTTCCATGATATTTATTTGTTATAATTTTTCGACAAATATATAGTGAGTTGCAAGGCAGAAGTAGACTTATTCGGTGAACGGCGGAAACAAGTCGGTAAAAAGCGATATTAAATATTTCAATTAACAAAATTTAATATCCTCCATAAATAGTACCACTTTTCAGAATAATATATATTTATTTCTCAATTAACTGGTATATGCAACTATGTGAATGTTAGTTTGTTTATGTTAATTAAAAACAATAGCGTTGAGCATTTGTGATTTAATTAACAGACAATTAAGCACATACCGTTATTAAAAAGCACTTTAAATAGCAATAAAAAGTAGAAAATAACGAATAAATTTACTAATTTTACGGCCCTCAAAAATTGAACAAAATTTTGAATAAAATTAATATTATTGAAATAATAAATTTGAAATAAACATGAATAAAATTAAAGTAGCGAATCCGGTAGTTGAACTTGACGGTGATGAAATGACAAGGATTATTTGGCAAATGATTAAAGACAAACTCATTTTACCATATCTTGATATAGATATTAAATATTATGACCTTGGAATTGAAAAAAGAGACGAAACTGATGATCAGATAACTATTGACGCTGCAGAAGCCATAAAAAAGTACAATGTTGGAATAAAATGTGCTACAATTACTCCTGATGAGAATAGAGTAGAAGAGTTCGGACTTAAGCAGATGTGGAGATCACCAAACGGAACCATCCGTAATATACTTGGAGGTACTGTTTTTCGCGAACCCATTATGATGTCGAATATTCCACGTTTAGTACCGGGATGGACCAAACCTATTGTTATCGGACGTCATGCCTTTGGCGATCAGTACAGAGCAACCGACTTTGTAACAAAAGGAAAAGGAAAATTAACCATTACTTTTACTCCTGAAGGAGGAGAATCTCAAACTCATGAAGTTCATAACTTTGAAGGAGACGGAGTTGCAATGGCAATGTATAATACCGACGAATCCATAATTGGGTTTGCTCATTCATGTTTCAATATGGCTCTTGAAAAAGAATGGCCTTTATACCTTTCCACTAAAAATACTATTCTTAAAAAATATGATGGCAGATTCAAAGATATTTTTCAGGATATTTATGAAAAAGACTACCAAAAACAATTCGAAGCAAAAGGTATTTTTTATGAGCATCGCCTAATTGATGATATGGTTGCCGCAGCATTAAAATGGGAAGGTGGCTTTATTTGGGCTTGTAAAAATTATGATGGTGATGTTCAGTCCGACACACTTGCTCAAGGATTCGGTTCGCTGGGACTGATGACGTCTGTACTAATGGCTCCTGATGGTAAAACTATGGAAGCCGAAGCCGCACACGGAACAGTAACACGTCATTACAGAGAACATCAAAAGGGAAATCCAACTTCAACAAATCCTATTGCTTCCATATTTGCATGGAGTAGAGGATTAGCACATCGTGGCCAACTTGATAATAACCAGGAACTTATTGATTTTGCTCATGCTATTGAAGAAGTTTGTATTGAAACCGTTGAATCCGGTAAAATGACAAAGGACCTTGCCCTAATTATACATGGCCGTGAATTATCAAACGAACACTATCTAAACACTGAAGACTTTCTTTCTGCTCTTGACGAAGGACTTAAAACAAAGTTGTCATAAAAACCAAATTAGAAATGTCAAATTTAAAAGAGAGATTATTTAAAAAAATAGAAGCGCATCGTCCACGGATTAAGCGCTTGCTTGATGAACATGGTGATACCGTTGTAAATGATGTTACTGTTCAGCAAATCATTGGTGGAATGAGGGGAATAAAAAGTTTGATAACTGATATTTCCTATCTCGATCCATACGAAGGTATTAGGTATAGAGGATATACTCTTCCTGAGGTATTTGAGAAATTACCAAAACCAAAAGGAGCAAAAATGCCCTATGTTGAAGGTCTCTTTTACCTATTGCTAACAGGCGATATACCTACAGAAGATGAGGTTTCGGAACTTACTTACGAATGTGTTTTCCGTCGTCAACTTCCAAGATATGTTTATGAAGTTATTGATGCCTTCCCAAATAACAGTCACCCAATGGTTATACTATCTGCAGCAGTAATGTCGATGCAGAGAGAATCAATTTTCAATTTGAAATACCAGCGTGGTATGGACAAAACTGATTATTGGGATCCAACATTTGAAGATGCACTGAATTTAATGTCGAAACTTCCTGTTATCGGAGCACATATTTATAATAAACTTTACGCAAAACGCAGTAATGTCTATCAGGATCCTACTTTGGATTTCGGTGGAAACTTTGCATATATGATGGGTAAAGATCTTCCTTATGATGATGTTTCAAGAATGTATTTTATATTACATGCCGACCACGAAAGCGGAAATGTAAGTGCACATACAGGCCACCTAATTGCTAGTTCATTATCAGATGTTTATTATTCTATTTCTGGTATGATAAACGGCCTTGCTGGTCCGCTTCACGGATTAGCAAATCAGGAAGTTCTTCGCTGGATACAGGATTTAAGAGTAAAAATGGGAGATAAAGTTCCCAGCGAGGATGTAATGAAGAAATTTGTTTGGGATACTCTGGAAGGCGGACAAGTAATACCTGGCTTCGGCCATGCTGTTCTTCGTAAAACAGATCCAAGATATCAAATCCAAAGAGATTTTAGTCTTGAACATTTTCCTGAAGATGAACTATTTAAATATGTTGATATGCTTTATAAAGTTGTTCCACCAATATTGCAGGAGCAAGGTAAAGCAAAAAATCCATGGCCAAATGTTGATGCCCAATCAGGGGTTGTTCAATGGCAATATGGAGTAACACAATACGACTATTATACAGTTCTTTTCTCAATAGGCAGAGCATTGGGTGTTCTTGCAAATATTATTTGGGACAGAGCATTAGGATATCCGTTGGAAAGACCTAAATCAATTACAACTGATATGCTTGAGCAGTTAGTTGGTATAAAAAAATAATATTATTTGTATATTTGAAGCCCTGACGATTAAATGTCAGGGCTTTTTTTGTTTTAATATGATTGTACAAAAAGAAATTTCTCTTAAACCCATGCGAAAAGGTTTTCATAATATTGATAATATCATATTGAATGAACTGGGTGAATTACCGGAAACTGCTATTCTAAATGTGTTTGTAAAACATACTTCAGCAGCATTAATGATAAACGAAAATGCCGATCCCGATGTTAGGAGAGATATTAATTCGCTCCTGGAAAAAATGGCCCCTGAATCAGCTCCTTTCTACCATCATACCCTGGAAGGACCAGATGATATGCCGGCACATTTCAAAACCGCCGTATTTGGAAATTCAATTAACATCCCCGTTTCAAATCACAGATTGAATATGGGAACCTGGCAAAGTTTGTTTTTTTGTGAATTCAGAAATTATGGAGGAAGCAGAAAAATAGTACTAAGTTTATATTATTAAAACCCATCTTCTTTTATTTCGTTTTCAACATATAACTGCAGTTGTGGATAGAAATCCTTAAAATGAACTTCCAATTTCTTGTAATTTTCAATAAGCTGATCAACTGCGTGCCTCATTCCTGATATGTTTGAAGTACGCCTGTCCATACCATAAAATACTTTTTTAAGTTCATCGGTATTTGCATATCCATTTAGCCAGTTCTGACTTATCATAAAGGGAAGTATCCTCTGACTTCTGGCTGGTAGAATAAAAAAATTACGCTTTAATACGCCATATACTTTTTGAGTATAATCATGAAGGCCAATATTACTGTATTCATGCCAACTTGCTGCCAGAAAATGGTCGTAATAAATATCGACTATAATTCCTGAGAACTTCCCATAATCATTTCTAATTAGGGCCATACTTTCTTTAACCAATTCATGCCTATCGGTAAAAGTGTCAATCTTTCTATGGAGAATAATGCCTCTTTCAATACCATTAGGATAGTCTTTATATTTTTTCCCTTTAACAGAATCGGCTATAAAATTGCCTATCATAAGTTCTTTGTCGTCGCCGGATAAATGTGCATGCGCTAAAAAATTCATCGTGCAAAAGTAATTAAAAGGGAATATATTGAATTGATAGTTCAGACTGTGAATTACAATAAAAAAACATCCATACTATTCATGCTTATAATCAATTTATAATCATTATATATTGATTTTGAAAAGGCTTGTTTACGCTTTTATTTGATAATTTTGCAAACGTTTTCGTATTTATATATAAAAGTAAATATTATGCAAGATTTATTATTATTAGGTGACGAAGCTATTGCACAAGGAGCCATAGATGCCGGCATTTCCGGAGTTTATGCTTACCCTGGCACTCCTTCCACCGAAATTACAGAATATATACAAGCTTCCAAGGAAGCTAAGCAAAGAGGAATAAAGTCAATGTGGTCGGCAAATGAAAAAACTGCAATGGAAACAGCCATTGGCATGTCGTATGCCGGCAAGAAGTCGCTGGTATGTATGAAGCATGTGGGCCTTAACGTAGCAGCAGATGCATTTGTTAACTCAGCTATAACAGGTGCTAATGGAGGTTTGGTAGTTTTATCTGCCGACGATCCATCAATGCACTCTTCCCAAAATGAGCAGGATTCACGATTTTATGGAAAATTTTCAATGATTCCTGTTATGGAACCTTCCAACCAGCAGGAAGCTTATGATATGACAAGATATGCCTTCGAACTATCGGAAAAATTCGCAATACCTGTATTATTGCGTATTACAACTCGTCTTGCTCATTCCAGGTCAGGAGTTAAAAGAGTAAGCCCTTTGGAGCAAAACGAATTAAAACTCCCTTCAAATCTTCGTCAGTTTGTATTATTGCCTTCAATTGCACGCAAACAATACAATGCGCTACTTGAAAAGCAAAATGCTATTGAAGAAGATGGAATAAGTTCAGGCTATAATAAATATATCGATGGTGAAAATAAATCGTTGGGTATTGTAGCATGCGGATTGGCATACAACTATTTAATTGAAAACTTTGAAGGTGGTAAAATACCTTATCCTGTTCTAAAGGTAAGTCAGTATCCGGTACCAAAAACCATGTTACAAAAATTATATGATTCGGTTGATGAATTATTGATTTTAGAAGAAGGATATCCTATAATTGAAGAGTTGATAAGAGGTTATCTCAACCTGGGTAAAAAAGTTAGCGGCCGCATGGATGGTACTGTGCCAAGAGCCGGAGAATTAAATCCAAATATTATAGCTAAAGCTTTGAAGATGGAAATAGCTGAAGGCTTTGAAGCATCTTCAAATGTTAAACCAAGACCTCCGCGTTTGTGTGATGGTTGTGGTCACTGGGATGCTTTCGGCGCTTTGAACGAGGCCTTAAAACCTTATTCTGGCGGAAGAGTTCTGTCGGATATAGGATGTTATACTTTAAGTGCTCTGCCTCCACTACAATCAATTAATAGTTGTGTGGATATGGGGGCCTCTATTACTATGGCCATAGGAGCTTCCGAAGCGGGCCTTATTCCTGCCGTTGCTGCTATTGGGGATTCAACTTTTACTCACTCTGGTATGACCGGGCTTTTGGATGCCGTTAACCGTAAAGCCAATATTGTGGTTCTGATTAATGATAATTCAACAACAGGTATGACAGGCGGTCAGGATTCATCAGCTTTAGGAAAAGTAGAAGATATTTGCCGTGGTGTAGGTGTTGAAGAAGATCATATAAAAATAGTTAAACCATTACGTCGTCATTTTGAAGAGAATGTTGATATTATCAGCAAAGAACTTGAATACGAAGGAGTTTCTGTTGTTGTTGCACGCCGTGAGTGTATTCAAACTTTAGCCAGAAGGATGAAGCAAAAACATGCTGAAAAATCCACAACTTCGGTTTAATTTTTGTCAATTTTTAAAACGATAATAAATGAAAAAAGATATAATATTAGCAGGTGTTGGAGGTCAGGGAATACTTACAATAGCAACAATAATTGGTACCGCAGCACTATCAGAAGGACTTTATTTAAAACAAGCCGAAGTACATGGAATGAGCCAGAGAGGTGGTGATGTACAATCACATATGCGCCTTTCTTCAGAAGTTATTGCTTCCGATCTTATCCCGGAAGGGAAGGCAGATATGATAATTTCGGTGGAGCCTATGGAATCTTTACGCTATCTTAATATGCTGAATAATAAAGATGGGTGGCTTATTACAAGTATGAATCCTTTTGACAATATTTCTGATTATCCGGATCTTGAAGAAATTCTTAACGATATTTGGAAACTTCCACATTATGTTACAGTTGATGCCGACAAAGTAGCCAAGGAACAAGGTTCGGTTAAAGCAGCAAATATTGTAGTACTAGGGGCTGCCTCTCCATATATGAACATTAAATATGAGTCGTTGGAGAATGCTATAAAAACCGTTTTCCAGCGTAAAGGGGAAGAAATAATCAAGTTAAATCTGAAGGCTTTAAAAGCAGGAAGAGATTATGCTGAGAAAAATACCTGAGAGTAATTTCGGTCCATATAAAACGATTCTATAATTCAATCTGTTGTTATTATTAGTAATATTTTTTACAATCATAACATAAAAATATTTTTAACGTTTTCTTTTTTATCAAGCTGAAGTATTTGCATACTTTTGGCAAAATTTTTTGCTATGATAAAAAATGTCATTCTGCTTTTAGGTTTATCTTTTGCTTTCGCATCCTGTAATTTTTCTCCCACAGGGGAAAATAAATTATTTGATGGTGAGGAGGAAGTGCATATACCTAAAACAGAATACGGTATCGTAGTCGACAGCCTTTTTGTTATAAAAGAGAAAGTCAAAAAAAATGAGTTCCTATCCGATATATTATTGAAATATGGGGTTAGTTATTCAACTATAGATCATCTGGCCCGATTTACCCGCGATACTTTTGATGTTAGAAAAATCAGGGTTGGAAACAACTACACAGTTATTTGTGATAACGATACTTCCAGAAAGGCTCATTATTTTGCATATGAAATAAACCCATACAGATATGTATTATACAGCTTTATAGATAGTTTAGAGGTTACCAAGGGTGTAAAAGAAATAAATATTGAATTAGATACCATAAGTGGTGAAATATCAACATCATTATGGAATTCAATTGTAGATGTTGGAGGTGACCCCAATATGGCTAATAATTTATCAGAGATTTATGCATGGACCATAGACTTTTTTGGACTCCAAAAAGGAGACAGTTATAAGGTTATTTATGAAAAGCAATATGTTGACGGTAAATATATTGAATTGGGTAAAATTATTGCTGCCAACTTCTACCATGGAGGCGATAATAATTATGCTTTTTACTTCGAACAAAATGACCAAGGTGACTATTTTGACGAAAAAGGAAATAGTTTACAACGGACATTTTTAAAGGCACCATTACGATTTTCTCGTATCAGTTCCGGATTTTCTAACTCACGTTTACATCCGGTGCTTAAGATAAGAAGACCTCATCATGGAGTAGATTATGCAGCACCTTCAGGAACTCCTGTGTACTCTGTTGGAGATGGAATAGTAGTTAAAAAAGGATACCAAAAAAGAGGTGGAGGAAATTATATTAGTATTAAACATAATGGCACTTACTCAACAACTTATATGCACCTTAAGGGATATGCAAAGGGAATTAAAGTTGGTAAAAAAGTAAAACAAGGTGACCTTATTGGTTATGTAGGCACAACAGGACTTTCAACAGGACCTCACCTTGATTTCAGATTTTATAGAAACGGAAAGGCTGTAAATCCTCTAAAGGTGGAGTCACCGCCTTCAAAGCCTATTGATAGTGCATATTTAGTACAATTCGACTCTGTTGTAAAACAATTCCATGGAAGACTATAAGCCATTGTAGTTTATAAATCCGTTTTTTAGTAAGGTTAATAGGTTTATAACGACAATTATAATATAAATTAATTGTATTATGAATCACTTGAAACTACTAACTGTAATCATATTTATCTCTTTTATCTCTTGTTCTAAAGAAAACAATATAATAAACTCAAATTCTAATTCTTACTTAGATACCTGGCTAGTGGATATAAATGATATTATTCATTTCGATTCTGAGAAGGATCCCATAAAATCAATAGATCAACCACAATTTGAACCTCTGCTCGATTCTTCTTTAGATGATGACGACATAATCCTGGCATATTTTTATAATAATCAAGTTCATGTATACCCAATGTCAGCACTAGAGGCTCATGAAATTGTTAATGATAGTATTGACGATAATTACTTTGCTATTACTCATTGCCCATTAACAAATAGTAGTGTGGCATGGAATAGAAAAATTAATGGTTTAGTTTCAAGCTTTGGAGTATCGGGCAAACTATATAAAGAAAACCTAATTCCTTATGATAGAAATACAGGAAGTCACTGGTCGCAAATGCTCTCCAGCTGCATTAATGGGGTGCATATTGGACAACAGGCGAAAACTTTTCAATTAGTAAAAACCAGTTTTTCAACAATAAAGCAATCTTTTCCCTATGCTCAAGTACTTAAACATGAGAGTTGTGATTCTTCTGTTTGTACCGGAGGCTTAAAGTCGGTGAATGATGAACCAGAAGGAACATCAGATTCAGAAATTAATGACCATGAAACATATTTTGGAGTAGTGCATGATGGACGGGTATCATTATTTCCTCTATCGGATATCTCTGATTCACTTAGTATTGAGCATCACCTTATCTTTCAAAAAAAGTTAGTAAAAGTTTCCTCTAAGAAATTGAATATTAATTTGGTTTTTAATGCTAACAACAAATCGTTTACTGCAGTAAATGATAGTTTGCCAGTAATTATGAAAGATACTGAAGGAAATTACTATAATATTTTTGGGGTTGTTGTATCAGGCAAAAGTTTAGGTAATCGCCTGGAAACACCCACTTCATATTTTGCACTTACTTTCGCCTGGAAAGATATTTTTAAAAGCGTTAATGTTATTAATTAAGTAATTCAAGTATAGTCAACACTAAATTAATATTACAAAAAAAGAGCCTGCTTAATTAAAAACAGGCTCTTTTAATATTATAGTATCAATTTTCTAGTTTACATCCCAGAAAATACGTTGTCTGTGATCATCAACACCACCCATTTTTGCAACGGCAGCGTCATAATTAGCTTCATTCTGAAGTACTTCATTATATGGATAAGGCATACGTTTTGGTATATCATTATAATCCATACCTTCAGGTACGTTTAGAAGAGGAAAGTCGAGTCTTCTCCATTCGGCCCAACCTTCAATACCTCTATTATAAAGAGCAATCCACTTTTGAGTACCTATTTTTTCACGCCAATTATCCGAAGCAGTAGCATATGCTACATCTGGATTAGCAAGATAAGCAACAACATCATCCTGAGTACCACCCCAATAAAGGATGCTGGCAGTAATTGCATTCTCATAATGGTCTGCAGCAGTACCTGAAACACTAAACCCTCTTTCTGCAGCTTCTGCTAACAAAAATTCTGTTTCAACATAATCAGAAATAATAGCAGGGAAACTTGCTTCAAAAAACATTGGAGCAAAGTTAGAGTAGTTTGAATATGATTGTGCAGCATCAAGTCCAGCAATAGCTCCTTTATAATAATTAAAAGTGTTTAATGAGTCTTCTGCAAGAACTTTAAATGGTAAATCAACCGTTACAATTGAATCACCTCCTTTATATAATAAGACTGCTGATGTAGCAACATCAAATTCTAAATCAGTATCTATTTTCCTTCCGGTATTTTCATCCGTATCATATTTAAACGGTATACTTGTAAAATAATGTGAAAGTCGAGGATCATTAAACTTATTCATTAAATTCACAATTGTATTTGTTGGTAAATAGTCTTTACGACCATCAACAACAAATGCAGTATAAATCGCATTTACGTTAGGCACAACACCAACATAATGTAGAATAGCACTTTCACTTTGTTCGGTATAAACATGAGCTGAAGCAGCCTCTACAGCAGTTTTAGCAGCAGCAGAATTAACATCAGCTAAACGCATACCTAAACGAAGTTTAAGTGAATAGCCAAACGTTTTCCAAGCAGCAACATCACCGTCAAAAAGAACATCAGCTCCACCAAAACTACCACCAGCTTTAAGCTTACCGATTGCTGCATCAAGTCTTGTTAAAAGATCTGCATAAATTCCGGCAGCATCATCATAAACCGGTGTTGAGTTTTGATCCAATTGTAAAGCTTCGCTATAAGGCATATCACCAAAAGCATCAACAACACAATGCCATGCATATACTTCTAATATGGAAGCCATAGCTATTTTGTTATCACGCTCTGTAGCATCACCACTCCAGTCAGCAAGTAATTCTTTCGCTTTTTTAAGATCCATTAATGCATCTCTATAGAATTCTACTGTATAATTATCTGGTATTTGACGGTCGATAAATAAATATCTGGCTTCATCAAAATAGGTAGTCTCTTGGTGATACTGAGCAATAAGACGTGTTATGTTACGGTTAACGTTTATTTCGTCAACCTGATTTAACAATGCAACCTCTGCATTGGTAAATATAGTTTCAATGGGAACCTCTGTTGGGTTCTTCGGATCCACATTATCAGGCAGTTTACACTGAGTAACCCCAATAATAAGGACCATAACAATCGAAAGATATTTTATAATTTTCATCTGTTTACGTTTTTAATTGTTAATATTAAAATCCTATCTTAACGTTAAATCCATAAGTTCTTGCTGATGGGTAACTACCGGTTTCTATACCTTGCTGGTTACCTGAACTCAACTGGAACTCGGGGTCAAAATGATCAACGTTCTTGGAGATTATCCATAAGTTACGTCCTGTAACGGAGAAACTTACATTGTTGATAAATGTGTTTTTCAACACTTTTGAAGGAAGACGATAAGTAAGCGCTAACTCACGTAATTTTACATAAGAAGCGTCGAATACGTAACGTGCTGTAGGACTGTTGTTATAGTAGAAAGCTCTACCCCAACGATAAGCAGGAACATAAATGTCATTAGTTGTTCCATCAGCAAATACTGTATTTGGGAAGTTATATCCACCACCATCAGCAACAGGATCACGCATTGGAACACCTTTATCATTGTTTTCTGCAGTTTCGGCATATAAACCAGTAGCTTGACCGTATTTAGTATTTACTGAATAAATATCTCCACCTTTTTGGAAGTCAACTAAGAAATATAATGATAAACTTTTCCATGATAGGTTTGAACTAATACCCATTTTCCAATCAGGATTGATATCACCAATTACTGTATCGCTTGAAGTTCTCATATAATAACCATTAGCATCAACAGTTTTCTTACCATTAGTATAAACGAAGTCGGTACCACGGATTGAACCATAAGGCTGACCAACACTGGCATTAATACTAACATCCCATGCTGAATAAATTAATAAATTATCAACTCCTTCATACAGACTAAGTACTTTGTTCTTGTTGGTCCACCAGTTAACGCCGATGTTCCAACTCCAGTCTTTAGTTTGAACAGGAGTACCGTTTAGAGCAATTTCCCATCCTTTGTTTTCAATTTCACCACCATTTACCCAACGACGAGTAACACCTGATGTAGGAGATACAAGAACTGGCATAATTTGGTCGTAAGAATTTGAATTATATGTAGCAATATCAAAACCTACACGGCCTTGAAAGAAGCTAGCCTCAATACCAAACTCATAACTCTTTGTACGCTCTGGTCTAAGTTCAGGATTTTGTAATGTACTATTCACTGAGAATAATGCATAGTCACCCCAACTTGTATTCTGAGTATAAGTAGAAATCAAACTATAAGCAGGGGCATCGTTACCAACCTGTGCATAGTTTCCTCTTACTTTCAATAATGACAACCAACTAACATCTTTAAGGCTTCCTAATTCATTAACTAGTAAACTTAATGATGCAGAAGGATAGAAATATGAATTTTCTCCTTCAGGAAGTGTAGAAACCCAGTCGTTTCTTCCACTAGCTTCTAAATAAATAAAATTACCATATCCTATACGAACATTACCTAATGCACTATTATATCCTTGCTTAGTTAACCACTCTCTTGTACGAACTGGTGATTTAGAGTTAGATACTGTATAAAGATCAGGAACAATAAGTCCACCAATTGTTGTAGTATAAATTGAGTTCGTTTGACGATAGTTATTTGAATATCCAACAAACGCATCAACAGTTACTTTACCAAATACTTTGTCGAAATTCAACATCAAATCAGTATTTGTTTCAAGATAATTTCTTCTGTAATTACCAAATGCTGATTGGTCAACACTACTTACAGCTATTCTTTCATTTTGATTTTCACTATAGTTGTCAATTCCAAAACGAGCAGAAGCACTTAAAAAGTCAGTGAATTCCCATGAAGCTCTTGTGTAACCAAATATTCTGCTACGATTATCATCTTCATAGTTCTTATAACGAATCCAATAAGGGTTGTCAGCATAAAGTGGCTTTAAGTGATCAGTACCGTCAATATTACGAGTACCATCAGCATTATAACTAGCCCAGTAACTGGAGTTCCATGATAATTGTGATCCATCGGCACGAAGATACTTATCTTCCATACGCTTAAAATCAACATTAGTCTGGAACCACTGACCCAAGGCCTGCATTGGGTTTCTACCGTCATAACCAGTACCATAACGACCTTGCGCTTTAGTATTATTATAAGTTACGTTAGCTTCAACCTTAATTTTCTTAGTTACATTGTATGAACCTGCAAAGTTTAAAATGTTTTTCTTGATTTCAGAGTTAACAAGCATTCCTGTTTCATCTACATTAGTATATGATAAACGGAATGTACCATTTTCGTTTGCACCATCAATGGAAATATTATTTGTCCATTTTACACCTGTATTAAAGAAATAGTCAAGACTATTTTCAGGGAATACCCATGAACGCTCTTCACCGAAGTTTGAAGCAACTGGATCGATAGCATCCCACATAACTACCTGAAGAGCAGGATTAAATTTTTGTCCCCATGATGCGTCTTCCGGAGTAGGCATAATAAGTTGCATATTTCCATCACCTTTTACGTCTCCGTAGAAGAATTGTCCTGCATCAACATCTACACCATTGTAAGTTCCGGCTGGATTCTCATAGAAAGGACCATAACCACCACCATACTGATCTTGGTAATGTGCTGTTGTTGACATATCAGCAGTACTGAATTGAACACCAGAATTTATGGTTACACCTAATCTTTTCTTACCTGATTCGGTAGTTTTACCTTT
>JBFFLX010000016.1:0-37758 GCA_041554435.1 Bacteroidales bacterium | reverse complement strand
TAATTTACCATCTTGGCTTTCCATTTAAAATCGTCTGTTTCATTTATCTTCTTTGAAGAAATTATCGATTTTAAAACATCTATATATTCCTCATCATCAATTTCGTTTAATGCCATTTGGATATATATTTCAGGAACATGTTTTTTTGAAAGGGCATAGAATATTTTGTTTTTGCCCCATTTATTATTTCTGAGTTTGCCATTTGCAAATGCTACAGCATAGCGCTCTTCATTAATATAGTCCTCATTCTCAAGTTGATTAATTATCTTTTCTATGCTGTCTTCCGAGGCACTCCATTGAAGTAATTTTGATTTTACTTCATAGATACATCTTTCCTGGTAATCGCAAAAATTTCTGGCTTTTTCGTATAGGAAACTTTGTTGTGGTGACATTTCTGTAAATTTTTCCACAAGATAATGATTATTTTTTATCGTAAACCTGTAGTAGTTTTATTTCAAAAATCAGAACGGAATATTCTGGAATTCCTACTTTATCTACTCCTCCATAGCCCAATTTAGATGGCACAATCAGTAGCATTTCACCACCTTCTCCAATTAGTTGTAAACCTTCTATCCATCCTGGAATCATTTGTGCCAACTGAGCATTTAATTCCTGTGAGCCATCATCAAAAACAGTTCCGTCGAGAAGATAGCCTTTATATCGTGCAATAATAAATGAATAATAATCAGGATGATTATCCTCGCCTTCTTCATAAATAATATAATGCAAACCACTATCCGTTTTTGTAGTGTTTAAATTATTCTCAAGGATATAAGCTTCTATTAATTCCTGATCAATTTCTTCCTGAGAAGGTCCTTTATCACATGAGTCGAATGAAAGTATGGCAATCCCCATCAGGGCAAATAAAAATATCTTTTTCAACATTTTGTAAAATTTAATAATTGCAAAACTACAATATAACACAATGCATGCCGAAATATAAATTAATTTGTGATTATTTTTATTAAAACTAGTGTTAGTTTTGTTTTCTTATTTTTGCAGAAATATGAAAACCAACAATTATATATATCTTGCACCTTTTCAGGGAGTTACAACCTATACTTTTAGAGAAATCTATAGTAGGTATTTTAAAGGTGTGGATAAACTTTTTACACCTTTTTTTACCTCGGTACATAAAACCAATACGCTCGCTAAACGTGGCGTTGATTTGGAATATCAATATCAAAATAATATAGAGGTTGTACCACAAATCCTTTCGAAAGATGCATCTGAAATTTTGCGCTTTGCAAATTACTGTCACGAAAAAGGCTATAAAGAAATAAACTGGAATTTGGGATGCCCTTATCCCAGGGTAGCAAATAAAAAGAGAGGTTCAGGAATGCTTCCCTTTCCAAATGAAATTGATGATATTTTAAGTCACATTGATAATGATTTAAAACTCAAATTTTCTATAAAATGCCGTTTAGGTTATTTTTCTGAAGACGAAATATTCCCTCTCATTGATGTTTTTAATAATCACAATATTTCTGAATTGACTATTCATGCCCGCATAGGTAAACAGCTTTATAAAGGGGATGTGATGGCCGATGTTTTCGAAAAAGTGATAGGTGTTTGTAATATCCCACTTGTGTATAATGGCGACATATTTAGCAATGAAGACTACATCAATTTCGAGAATAATTTTAAAACTATCAACAGATGGATGATAGGCAGAGGTTTGCTGAGAAATCCTTTCCTGCCTGCTATTATTAAAAATATTGAAGTCCCTGATAATGAGGATCAGAAGTTATATATTTATAAGTTTGTTACCGATTTATTTCTGGCCTATCAAAAGAAAATGAATGGGCAAGCCCATGTAATAAATGTTATGAAAGAGTACTGGAGTTTTTTATCATATTCTTTTAGCAACCAACAGAAAGTCTTCAATATCATTAAAAAAACTAAATCACCCGAAGAATATGAAAATGCAGTTGCTTTGGTGTTTAAGGATTTTGAATGGATGGGAAACAATTCCTTGTAAAAAGTATTTTATTTCACTTTCCTTAACCAAAAAAATTGCTCTTTGTTACCTCTGATATTTGAAATCGAAATGTTTAATAAGGTATCGTTTTCAATTTCGTAATTAATAATTGATGGATAATCGTTATTAGGATTTATAAAGGTCCATTTATCTTTTTTTGCTTTGGTTAATTTAAAGTCTGTAACCTTCCCTGATTCTAAAATAACTGAATAGTAAATTGTATCATTATCTATTTTAATAGATAACTGCTCGTAGAAAGAAGTGTCGTTTTCATTCAAACTAAAACCTATTCCCCTAAATATATTTTCACTTTCATGCATCCAGTTTTCATTAAAGCCTACACCTTTATAGGATTTCCAATTTCCCTCCAGTTGTTTTAAATCCTGCATACTCTGAGTTGATGTTGGCCTGTAACATGAACTCAAAAAAATTATTATTGAAGATAGATAAACTAGTTTAAAAATCCGGTTATTCATTAATGACAGCATATTTTCAGTTTTTAATGCCAATTAAATTATAATACTTGTAGACAAAGATAAAATTAGTTATTTTTACATGACCACTTTAACCAAAAATGAAAGAAATATAAATCAATAAAATATACTAAAATGAAGATAATTTGGAATACAACATTAATAATTATGGTATTGAGCATTTTATCGATACAGTTATTAAGCGCTCAGTCATTCGAATGGGTGCAAAATTCAGGAGGAGAATCAAGTGATCAGGCTTATAGTATTAGTTCTGATGCTGCTGGCAATGTTTATGTTAGCGGATGGTTTTCCGGCAATGCTCATTTTGGTGATATTGTTTTAAGTAGTGAAGGAGCTAAAGATATTTTTATTGCAAAATATAATAATCTGGGTGAAATACTTTGGGTTAAAAAAGCCTGGGGAGCCGGCGATGATGTTACTGCCGGAATAACCACCGACTGGGATGGATTTCCAATAATTACCGGCTGGTTTGCCGAAGACTTACATTTTGGAGATAATGTAATAGAAAGTGTTGGTAGTACTGATATGTTTGTGGCTCGATATAATGCCGATGGCGATGTTTTATGGGCTAAACGAGCAGGTGGAGAAGGCGATGATTATGGTAATAGGCTCACTACCAATGCAGAACATGATGTGTTGGTTTCTGGTAGTTTCCGATATACTGCAAATTTTGGTAACGATTTAGCCTTAGTAAGTGAAGGAAACAGGGATATTTTCATTGCAAATTATTCCAATGCAGGAGACATTCAATGGGTAAAACGTGCCGGTGGAGTTGGCGAAGACAGAGCATATAATATTATTTCTGACAATAATAATGGAGATATTTACATAGCAGGAATGTTTAATGGAAAGGCATTTTTTGGAGATAATTTTATAGAGTGTACAGCCATAGTTGGTTCATACGTAGCACGTATGGATGCTGCCGGAAATTTTATATGGGCGAAAAAGGGGATTGGTGGAGCCAATGATTATGCAAGAGGTTTTGGAATAGGTTTGGATGCCGAATCTCATGTTTATTCAAATGGTACGTATTCAGGAAAACTTACTTACGGTGATCAGGTGGTGGAAGCTTCCGGTGGTCAGTTCGATTTCGACACCTATATTGTTAAGTTAAACCAGAATGGAGAAACTATGTGGCTTAAATCGGGTGGTGGTTACGGAATGGACCAGTCGAGAGATATGTTTACTAATAATAATGGGGCTTCCTTCACTACGGGATTTTTCTCTTCAAATGCTAGTTTTGGAGATTTTAATATAGAGAGTTCAGGCAAATCAGATGTGTTTGTGGTTGTATATAATTATGCAGGAGAAGTTGAATTGGTGAAAAAAGCCGGTGGACAGTATTTAGATTATGCCTATGGAATTTGCAAAGGCGCAGCCGAATCGGGTTCATTATATATTTGTGGAAATTTCCAGGAACAGGCAAGTTTTGGAGATCATTCCATTGAAGGATGGGGAGGCATGGATATGTTTGTGAGTAAGCTGAATTACAATAACAGTTCGGTAAAAGAAAACAAAAATTCCAATGTTTTTATCAGTCCCAATCCTTCCAATGGGGATTTCAAAATCCAAATAAAAAATCCTACAACACATTCAAAAGTAAATATTTACGCTATGGACGGACGATTGGTCTTTACAAAAGATATTAGCGATTTTGAAACTACTGTTTCCACTGATTTGCCCCCGGCATCGTATAATGTTCAGGTGTTGCCTGAAAATGAGAGTTTTATTGTTGTTATTAAGTAATATTAATATGGAAAGTAAAAAGGAGATAATAAAACTATTGCAAGAGCAATTGGAAAATATCGATTCTAAAAACTTTAATTTAGATTCATGGAAGAAATATAATCATCTATTACTTTCAAGGATATTTGGTGCTGATGATGAGAAAGTTAAACAGATAGATTTGCTGGAATACGAACACAGTTCGTGGTCGCTCAGAGACGCTTCCGGAAATGATTCTTATCTTGGTAGAACCAAAAAACTGGCAAAAGAAATTATTAAGGCCTCAATGGATGAGATTACTGTTTTTGGATTGAAAAGTAAAAATAATGAGGCAAAAAATGACGAGGCCGCCAAACTGATAAATTATGTTTTTGATGAGTTAAAAGGCTCTCAGATTAAAGAGATAAATACCGTTTTGAAGGGTGATCTTTCCAGTGAAGAAAAAAAGAGGCAGATTTATGAAATCATTGCTGATTTAGATGATCGAACAAAAGACGAATTAATTACAAATATGATAGTTTATCATTCCGAAATATCTAAACTAACTTAAAATTATTAGTTAAAGTTTATTAAGATTTAGGCTGAAAATATTATAAAAATTTACTTTTATAAAAAAATTAATTTTAAAAATTTACACACATGAAAATTAACAGATACGTTGATATTTCAACGATAGAAAGAGAAGCAAAAAAGGATTATATCGATCGTCATTCACCATTTATCCATTGTGAGGATGCTGCTAAAGAAGGTGAGAAGTTTACTGTAAAAGTTAAACTTGGAAATGAGTATACTCATCCCGACGATTTTGATCATTATATTGCTAATGTCCAACTTTGGAACAGGGAAACTCTGCTTGCAGAAGCAACTTTTACTCCCGGAACTTTAGGAAATAAACCAGGACATGTGGAGGTTGATTTTAATATAGTTCCTTCGAGAGATATGAAATTGCTGGCAACAGCCTATTGTACTAAACACGGTCTTTGGCATAGCGATGAAAAAGAAGTTGCAGTAAATTAAGTACTGTAAAACATATTGAATAGGGAGGCGGTAACTGACCTCCCTTTTTTTGTTTTTATTCCCCTTATATTTTTGTGATGACATTTATATTGATATTGCACTTTAAGTAAAAAGTAGTTCAGTTGTGTCGAAACGAACCTAAATAACAAATAAACAGTAAGTTACAACTTATCAGAATCAAAAATAACAAGTGCTGATACTAATTGGCTTTTTGCTTAAATTTGCACCCAATTTTTTTATTATAATTTAATACAATCTTTTTAATGTCAACAGGATATCAGGAATACAAACACCTTAATTTAACCGGAATTGCAGATGATATATTAAAATTCTGGGAAGAGAACGATGTTTTTAACAAAAGCATGGAGTTGCGAAAAGGGAATGACAATTTCGTTTTTTACGAAGGTCCTCCATCGGCCAATGGTGTTCCCGGAATTCACCATGTAATGGCAAGAACCATAAAGGACTTATTCTGTCGCTATCAAACACAAAAGGGAAAATTTGTTGAAAGAAAGGCCGGTTGGGATACTCATGGTCTTCCAGTGGAAATCAGCGTGGAAAAAACCCTCGGAATAACAAAAGAAGATATTGGAAAGAAAATTAGCGTTGAAGATTATAATAAAGCCTGTCGTAAGGAGGTTTTAAAGTATAAAGATCTTTGGGACGATCTTACCAAAAAAGTAGGTTATTGGGTCGACCTTGATAATCCATATATAACTTTCGATAATAAATATATCGAGTCAGTATGGAATTTACTTAAGAAATTGTTCGACAACGATTTGCTTTATAAAGGTTATACTATTCAACCTTATTCACCGGCTGCCGGCACAGGATTAAGTACGCATGAACTTAATCAGCCGGGTTGTTATAAAGATGTTACCGACACAACTGCCGTTGCTCAGTTTAAATTGAAAAAAGAAACTATTCCGTCACGTATTTTGGAAAATGTTGAAGGCGATATTTTCATGATTGCCTGGACCACAACTCCATGGACTTTGCCATCAAATACCGCTTTAGCAGTAGGTGATAAAATTGAATATCTTACGGTTAAAACTTTCAATCAGTATACCGGAGATTCCATAAATATTATACTTGCAAAAGAAAGACTTAGCGCTTATTTCAAAGCGGAAAATGAAAATCTGAGTTTTGAAGATTATACTGTTGGAGATAAAAACATACCATACAAAATAATTGCCTCTCATCCCGGTTACGAATTAACAGGAATATCTTACGAGCAGTTATTTCCATGGGTTAAACCTATGGGAAAGGCCTTCGAAGTAATACCCGGAGATTTTGTTACCACAGAAGACGGAACAGGTATTGTTCATATCGCACCAACTTTTGGTGCCGATGACGACAGAGTTGCCAAAGCAATGGGTATAGAACCTTTAGTGTTGTTGGATAAAACCGGCGATCGCCGACCTATGGTTGATTTAAGAGGCAGGTTCTTTAAAATGGATGACCTCGACGACGACTTTGTTGCAAATAATATCAATAAAGAAGCATATTCAGAATTTGAAGGCAGATTTGTAAAAAATGCTTTCGACGAATCACTTAGCGATAAAGACGCTACTCTGGATATCGATCTTTCAGTATATCTGAAAAAAGAAGGATTAGCATTTAAAATAGAAAAACACGTTCACAATTATCCACATTGCTGGCGTACCGATAAGCCTGTTCTATATTATCCTTTGGATTCATGGTTTGTAAGAACTACTAAGCTAAAAGACAGGATGATAGAACTTAACAAAACTATCAACTGGAAGCCAAAAGCAACCGGCGAAGGTAGGTTTGGTAACTGGCTTGAAAATTTGGTAGACTGGAATTTGTCCCGATCCAGATTTTGGGGTGTTCCAATTCCAATTTGGGTTACTGAAGACAGAACGGAAATAAAAGCCCTGGGCTCCGCAGAAGAGTTGAAACTGGAAGTAGAAAAGGCTGTTGCTGCAGGCATCATGGAAGAAAATCAAATGAAAGATTTTGTTCCCGGCGATATGTCACAAGAAAATTATGAAACTTTCGATTTCCACAGACCTTATGTGGATAAAATTGTTTTAGTTTCCGACACTGGTCAGGCAATGTATCGTGAGCCAGCATTAATAGATGTATGGTTCGATTCGGGTTCTATGCCTTATGCTCAATTCCATTATCCATTTGAAAATAAGGATGTTTTTGAAAAGAATTTCCCTGCTGATTTCATCGCTGAAGGTGTAGACCAGACAAGAGGTTGGTTTTTCACACTTCATGCTATTGCCAGTATGTTGTTCGATTCGGTGGCATTTAAAAATGTTGTTTCCAATGGCCTTGTGCTTGATAAAGCCGGGAATAAAATGTCGAAACGCCTCGGTAATGGTGTCGACCCATTCGAAACAATTGGAAAATACGGACCAGATGCAACACGCTGGTATATGATTACAAACTCCCAACCATGGGACAATTTAAAATTTGATATATCCGGAGTAGACGAAATTCGTCGTAAGTTTTTAGGAACTCTTTATAATACTTATGCGTTTTTTGCCCTTTATGCAAATATCGATGGGTTTAAATACCAGGAAGCAGAAATTCCTGTAAGTGAAAGAACAGAACTCGACCGATGGATATTGTCTGAATTGAATTCTCTTATAAAGGAAGTAGACGATTCTTATGCAAATTATGAACCTACCAGAGCAGGACGTGCTATTCAATATTTTGTAACTGAACATCTTAGCAACTGGTTTGTTCGTTTGTCGAGAAGACGTTTTTGGAAAGGAAATTATACTAAAGATAAGATTGAAGCATATCAAACACTTTATCATTGTATGGAGGTTATTGCTCAACTTACAGCGCCGATTATGCCATTTTTTGCTGACCGTTTGTTTATCGACCTAAATAATGTGAGTAAAAGGCAAAATGCCGAATCAGTGCATTTAACTGACTTCCCTGTTGCTGATGAAAGCCTGATAGACAAGGAACTGGAAGAGCGTATGGAATTGGCACAGAAAATATCTTCAATGGTATTGTCCTTGCGTAAAAAGAATAATTTACGTGTTCGTCAGCCATTAAACAGAATTATGATACCTGTTTTAAATCCCAGGTTTAAAGAACTAGTTAGTAAAGTGGAAGATTTGATATTATCGGAAGTTAATGTCAAAGAAATAGAATATCTAACAGAAGATTCAGGAGTTTTGGTTAAGAAAATAAAGCCTGATTTTAAGGCATTAGGACCAAAATATGGTAAGTTGATGAAGCAGATAGCAGGTGCCATTATGAAGTTTAATCAGGAGGATATTAAAAAACTGGAGAAGGAAGGAAATTTTATTTTAAATATTGCTGATCAGGATGTTGAAATACTGCTTAGCGATGTTGAAGTTATTACTCAGGATATCCCGGGTTGGAGTGTTGCTAATCAGGATGATTTAACCGTTGCTCTTGATATAACTGTTACTGATGAATTGCAGGAAGAAGGATACGCACGTGAATTGGTAAACAGAATCCAAAACTTTAGGAAAGATTCGGGTTATGAGGTTACAGATCGTATAAATGTTAAAATTTTGAAATCTGATATTACCTTTAATGCTTTTAGTAAGTTTAGTGACTATATTTGTGCCGAAACATTAGCAGACCTTGAATTTACTGATAATCAGGAGTTAAATAATGCCATAGAATTCGAATTAATTGATGAGGTTAAAGCTTTTGTTGAGATTGAAAAAATATCTTAATAAATTGACACTATTATAATGCTAAGGTTATAAAAATGCATTATATTTAACATCTTTTTTATTCGAATTATATAAATAGGAGGGAAATATGAACGAGAACGCAAATGATAGAATAAAGACTAAATATACTGACGCGGAATTGCAGGAATTTAGAGAGATTATTGAAAAGAAATTGAAATCTGCAAGAGAAGATCTTGAACTTCTTGTTGAAGCATATACAAATAAAAGCGATCATGGTACTAACGATACCTCGCCAACTTTTAAGGTGCTGGAAGAAGGACAACAGGTTTTGTCGAAGGAAGAAAACAGCAGTTTGGCTGCCAGACAGATGAGATTTATCCAAAATCTGGAAAATGCTTTGGTCAGAATTGAAAACAAAACCTACGGTATTTGCCGCGTAACAGGTAAACTAATTAGTAAAGAGAGACTTAGAGCAGTTCCTCATGCCACACTTAGCATTGAGGCAAAAAATAATCAAGCTAAACAGAAAAGTATCTAATACAATTATTTAGTTTGAAAAAAGCAGCATTAATAATTCTTTCAGTGCTTTTTCTCGACCAGGCCTTAAAGGTTTGGGTGAAATTGCATATGACTATTGGTGAGGAAATACCAGTTCTGGGTAATTGGTTCAACCTTTATTTTACCGAAAATAATGGAATGGCCTTTGGTATGGAGTTCGGAGGCGAATGGGGGAAGTTGTCATTGAGCATTTTCCGCATTATGGCCGTAATAGCCATATTTATATACCTGGTAATTATTACTAAACAAAAGTCAAAAAGCGGATTGGTATTTGCCGTGTCAATGATATTTGCCGGTGCTTTGGGAAATATTATTGATAGTGTTTTTTACGGCCTCATTTTTACCTCCAGTTCTTATCATACATTGGCTGAAGTTACAGATTTCGGACAAGGTTATGCCAGTTTTCTACATGGTAAAGTTGTGGATATGTTGTATTTCCCAATAATAAATATACAAAGTGCCGATGCACCTTCGTGGATTCCTTCCTTTTTATTTGGTTACGATGATCATTTTGTGTTTTTCCGCCCCATATTTAATATTGCCGATTCTGCAATCACCATTGGAGTTTCATGGCTTCTTCTTTTCGAAAGAAAAAATTTAAACTTATAATATTTCCTTCTCAAATATTTTCCCTTATAAGGTTTTAAGCATTTATAGTATTTTTGCCCTTTAAAATTGCATAAGCAAATGACAGCTTTAAAACATCCATCAGATGTAGAAATTATGGCTCCCGTGGGTTCTTACGAATCACTTATGGCCGCAATACAAGGAGGCGCAAATTCGGTTTATTTTGGCATTGGAAATTTAAATATGAGATCAAAGTCCTCAAAAAATTTCACCTTAGAGGATCTTAAAAAAATTTCTAATATCTGTAAAGAAAACAATATCAGGACATACATTACCCTCAATACGGTAATTTATGATCATGAACTCGATAATATGAAGCAAATTGTTGATGCAGCAAAAGAAAATGGAATCACAGCTGTTATCGCTTCCGACCAGTCGGTAATACAATATGCTCATAGCAAAGGAGTTGAAATTCATATGTCGACCCAAACTAATATTACAAATATTGAAGCAGTTAAATATTATTCGGCTTTTGCCGATGTAATGGTAACTGCTAGAGAATTAGAAATTAAACAAGTTAAAGCAATTACTGAGGCAATAGAAAAAGAAAATATTTGTGGTCCCTCGGGAAGAAAAGTTCAAATAGAAGTTTTTGCTCATGGAGCACTATGTATGGCCGTTTCAGGTAAATGTTACCTAAGTCTCGACAATCTTAATTCCTCCGCAAACAGAGGAGCATGCCTGCAACAATGCAGAAGAAAATATACAGTTACAGATAAAGAAACTGGAATTCAACTTGATGTTGATAATGAATATATCATGTCACCAAAAGATTTGAATACTGTAGCACTGCTCGATCATATTTTGGATGCGGGAGTAAAAGTATTGAAGCTGGAAGGACGAGGCAGATCACCCGAATATGTAAAAACAATTACTTCTGTCTACAGAGAAGCTGTGGATGCCTGGTTTGCAAATGAATACAATCAGGAAAATATTGATAAGTGGAATAGTCGTTTATCGAAGGTTTATAACCGTGGTTTTTGGGATGGTTATTATATGGGAAGTACCTTTGGTGAATGGACGGAAGACTATGGAAATCAGGCAAGTGAGAAGAAAGTTTATGTGGGAAAAGTAACGAACTTCTTTGGCAACATTAGCGTGGCTGAAATTAAAATTGAAAGTCATGGTTTAAAACTTGGTGAAGAAATTAAAATTATAGGATCCACAACCGGGGTTTATGAAGATATTGTAAAAGAAATACGACTAGATCTTAGTGCCGTTGAAGAGGTTCAAAAAGGAGAACTTTGCTCAATTAAAACCAAAAGTATTATCAGAAGAGGCGACAAACTTTATAAAGTAGTAAAAAAATAGATTTTTTTCTGATTTTAATAAATAACTCTATATAAATTTCTTGATTACTTTTGATGCTCATTAGAATAGAAAAAATATAATGGAATTGCACGATATCTTTGTATTAGGAGGCTTTATATTGCTAATTGCAGTGATGTTGGCCATTGATATTGGAATTTTCAATAAGAATAACCACGAAGTAAAATTTAAAGAGGCCTTAGGATATACAATACTTTGGGTATCGGTTGCAATGATTTTTTGGGGAGTATTATATAGATATGGACATTTGCTTCATGATATAGAGAATTTAGATCAGTTAAAGGAAATAGTTTTAAAATATGATCACCCTATTACTCTTATAGATAATGATTATGAATCCTCACTTGCCATTTATCAACGCAATCTGGGATTAGAATTTCTTACCGGTTACATCATAGAATATTCGTTGTCAATAGATAACATCTTTGTAATACTGATGATTTTCTTATCCTTTGGAGTTCAGAAAAAATATTATCATAAGGTATTATTCTGGGGCATACTGGGTGCTATTCTCATGCGTTTTCTATTTATATTTTTGAGTTCAGCACTTATTCAGGAATTCGAATGGGTACTTTATCTGTTTGGCGCATTACTTGTTTTTACAGGACTAAAACTCTTCCTCGACAGGAATAAGGATGAAAAAATAGACACCAATAATCATTTCGTTGTAAAATTTGCTGGCAGGTTTTTCAGAATAGATTATGATGATAATAGTGGCAGATTCTTTACTAAAAAGAATGGGAAAACCTTTATTACCAGTTTGTTTGTTGTATTACTCGTTATTGAGGTTAGTGATGTTATTTTCGCAGTTGATTCAGTGCCGGCAATATTCTCAATTACCAAAGATCCATATATAGTTTATTTTTCTAACATCTTCGCAATAATAGGCTTACGTTCTCTTTTCTTCCTTTTGGCAAGTATTATTGAAAAATTCAGATTTTTAAAAATAGGATTGTCTGTTTTACTTGGGTTTATTGGTTTAAAAATGTTGGTTCATCATTATTATGATATTTCAACCCTGAACTCTCTTTTGATAGTTTTGGGGATTTTATCTGGCAGCATACTATTGTCCATTATAATTCCTGAAAAGAAAATCATCGGGAAAAAGTAATCCCGACAATTTTATTCCAGATATTATTTCAATTACACATTAACAGCAACTACTTCCTTGATTTCCGGCAGTACTTTTTTTAGTGTAGCTTCTACACCATTTTTAAGCGTCATGGTGCTAAATGCACATGAACTACATGCCCCTGTCAATTCCACATTTACAACATTGTCGTCAGTTATTTCAATCAATTTCAGGTCTCCACCATCTTGTTGTAAGTATGGGCGAACCTGATCGAGTACATTTTCTACTTTTGCTATTAGTTCTTCTCTATTCATAGTTGTAATAGTTTAATTTATTTAAACTCTCTCACTTATATTTTTTGCTAATTCGGCAAATGCCTTACTAACAGGATTATCATTTTCCAATGAAACGGGTTTTCCGTTGTCGCCACCTTCCCTTACTTTTTCAACCATAGGTATTCTTCCTAAAATTGGGATATTTAGTTCAGTGGATAATTCATCACTGGCACCTTTGCCAAAAATGTAGTATTTTTTTTCTGGCATATCATCAGGAACGAAATACGACATATTTTCAACTATTCCCAAAAGGGGTATTTCAAGTTTATCCTGTCGGTACATCATGGCAGCACGCCTAACATCTGCAACGGCAACTTTTTGAGGAGTTGTTACCAAAATAGTCCCTTTAATATTATAATTTTGAGCAAGAGTAAGCTGAATATCTCCTGTTCCAGGTGGCATGTCTATTACCAGAAAATCTAAATTACCCCACTCCGAATCTTTCATCAACTGGTTAAAAGCATTATTTATCATCGATCCACGCCACATCAGGGCTTGATCGGCTTTTACAAAAAATCCAAGCGAAAGTATTTTAACTCCGTGATTTTCAATAGGTACCATTATGGCTTTACCTTCTCTTTCCATTACACCTGGTTGTCCATCTTCAACACCAAACATAATTGGCACCGAAGGCCCCATGATATCAGCGTCTAATATACCCACTGAATGTCCAATTTTTGCCAGTGATACTGCCAGGTTAGCCGCTACGGTTGACTTACCAACTCCTCCTTTACCACTTATTACTGCAATAATATTTTTCACTCCGGCCAAAGGCCCTCTGCCAAGATCTTTTTCAGCTATTGGTTTTATAGTTACCGACAACTCATCACCAAATTCGGTTTTTAATGTTTTTTCAGTTGAATTGCTTACTATCCCAACTGCAGGATCATCGAGTTTTTCAAATACAATTTCAAGTTTTATTTCATTGTTAAGTATTTCTATTCCGTTTACCATGCCAAGATCGACGATGTTATTGGCCTTAGCAAAGAAAATTACTTGTTTTAAAGCATTGGTTACTTGCTCTTTGGTGATTGACATTATATTAATTTTAATTTAGACTTAATTATAATAATAAAAATTTATGTAGCAAAATTAGATAAATATTTGATATAGAACCTGCAATTAGTCTTATTTATAAGAGAGTTTAAATAAGTTTAAGATTTAGGGCTATTTATTTTTTAATTCTTTACTTGGATCCCAAAAAACATCAGTGAAATTTACAATTTTATCATTTTGAATTATGATGCCTTCTGAGGCCAAAAGTTCAGCCATTGTATTATTACCGCCAAAATGCCTTTTTCCTGTTAACAAACCATTGCTGTTTACTACTCTGTGAGCCGGGATATTTCTTCCTGAAGTTTTTGTGCTATTCATAGCCCAACCTACCATTCGTGCCGAACCTTTGCTCCCCAGAAAGTTTGCTATCGCACCATAAGAACATACGCGGCCATATGGAATCTGCTCAGCTACTTCATAAACTCTTTCAAAAAAGTTTTTCTCCATTTAATTTAGATGTAATAATTTTAATTGAAGACATTGGGGTTAAGCGCAAATTTTAAAAATTTTATTTTTGTTCCATGTTCAAGCCATTTTTTCTCATAAAATGTTTGTATGCTTGTGACTTCATTTTCAACGCCTTCATTGTAAATATCATATGATTTATTAAGAATATTATGAGAGTATTCTTCAATGGTATCAAGTGTTGACTCAAAAACAATAATATTGTCAGTTTTGAGATTAATTACTGCATCTTTTTTAAGAAACTTTGTATATCTTTTAATGAATTCGGGTGATGTAAGCCGTTTTTTTGCTTTTGTATCTCTTGCGTGGGGATCGGGAAATGTAATCCATATTTGAGAAATTTCATCTTTCCCAAAAAAACTGTCTACCAGATTTATTCTGCTTCTAATAAATGCAACATTATTTAGTGATTTTTTACGGCATTCAGTAAGTCCTTTCCACAATCTTGCTCCTTTAATATCTATGCCAATAAAATTTTTTTCAGGATATAATTCAGCAAGTCCAACGGTATATTCTCCCTTTCCGCATCCCAATTCCAGAATAATTTCATTTTCATTTTTAAAAAATTCCTTTGCCCACTTTCCTTTCAATTCAATTCCGTTTGTAATTTCATCATATGAAAATTGGAAAAGATTGTTGAAAGTTAAATTTTCAGCAAACTTCTGAAGTTTGTTTTTTTGTCCCACTACTAATTATTTTACGAGTATCCAGGCCTGTGAATTTGTCTCTCTTCTAATAGCAATTAGTTGACGCTCAGCTTCTGCCATATCATTAAATCCCATAAAAGCAACTCTGAATAATCCCCTTTCATTTGTGTCAGCTATAATTGCGTTATAACCTTTAATTTTAAGGTTTTTCACTAAGCGCTCAGCATTACTAATGTTGCCAAACGACCCTGCTATAATGAAGTACTTACTATCGGTAATTTTGGGTTCATTAGGAATTACTTCTTTAGGTGATATATTTTCAGTATTTGAGGCATTTGATTCTATTGGATCTTCTGTAAACTGATCTTTATTACTAATGTCATTAGAGGAGGAATTAGGTTCATTTTCGGTAATTATTACCGGTTCTGATTCAACTAATTCGTCAACTATAACTTTTTGGCCGTCGGGTTTAATTGTACTTTCAGTTTCCGGGATTGTTTTCTTTATGGCATCCTCTTTTATACCTTCTTCTTTAGCATTGCTTTTTTTCGAAGTATTGACTAATCCTGAGAGCCAACCGGCAGTTTGCACGTTTACCCTTTCCAGGTGAAGGATTCCCACATTTGCAGAGAGATATTCGTGAGGTTGAGTATATATGAAAGGTACCATATGTTTATTGGTATTCCAATAATATAACATCGCATCTCTTCTGTTGAATACATAATATGAACTCATTAAAAAGAGAATAGTAAATACAAAAAGTAATTGCTGCTTTACTTTTGAGGGTTTCGAACGAGCTTTCAACCTCTCTGTAGAATTTATTTCAGAAGGAGTTCTCCTGTCTCTTTTCGTATTTTCCTTTTGCTCTTGAGTAGTTGTATTTTGTCGTGTTTTTGTAAAAACCTCTTTTATTTTTTGTTCATCTGAAGGTCTTCTTATGGCAGGAGATACAAAACTTGTTAATCCAAAAGATTCGGCATTATAATTTATTGTTGTATCCTGGTGGAAGACAATATTTTCATCGGCATCACGAAAAATATAGCCTATTTTACTAAAGTTTATTCTTTTTCCATTTTCCAAAGCATTATTGCATAACAGAACGAATCTGTCGACACTTTGTTTGGCTTTCTTGTATGAAGTTCCTTCATTTCTGGCAACATAATTAATTAAAAGCCCATCATTTGCTTTTAGATGGATATTAAAATGTATATCCTTAACCGGTGGTTTAAACTGGTGAGTAGTTTTATTAATCTGTGCACTTTTATAAGTTGATATAAATCCTCCTAAGCCAGGTATTACCACACATTCGTAATTGTAAATTAAGTCGCCTATGTATTTTGCTATTTTCATTAATGATGGTAAATTATTAACCCGCTAAAGTAAGGACTTAGAGCATTATTATCAAATATTGTTGATAAGTTTTTGCAGGTCTTCTTCTGTATCTATTCCAAAACTCTCTATCTCAGTAATATCAACTTTTATTTTATAATCGTTTTCGAGCCATTTAAGTTGTTCCAGACTTTCAGCCAACTCAAGTTGTGATGCCTGCAGTTTATTTATCTCAATAAAAATCTTTGAATTAAATCCATAAATACCAATATGCTTGAAGAAAGTATGATTTTTAATCCAGTCCTCTTTATGTGAATTTCTCAAATATGGAATAGGATTCCTGCTAAAATACAGCACTTCATTTTTCTTATTCAAGACAAGTTTAACAACATTGGGATTGAATAATTCTTCCTCTGTATTTATTGGTTTTGCTAAAGTTGCTATTTCTGCATTTTGCTTTATTAATAAGTTGCAAAGCATATCAATCTGATCGGGATCAATAAAAGGCTCATCACCTTGTATATTTACTACACCTCCATAAAAATCAGGATTTTGTTTGTTTAGTTTTTCGAAAACTTCATTACATCTTGATGTGCCGTTAAGGTGCTCTGGAGCAGTTAATAATACTTCACCTCCAAAGTTTCTTACCTCTTTTACTATTCTATCATCATCGGTTGCAATTACAACTTTGTTTAATAATTTCGATTTTGATGCCTGCTCATAAACCCTTTGGATCATTGTTTTGTTTCCAATTGGTGCCAATGGTTTTCCAGGAAATCTGGATGATTGAAAGCGTGCAGGTATTATACCGAGGATATTCATTTTTAAAATAAACCGTTAACTTCAATATTCACTTTGTCGATTACTTTGCTCAAGTCTTCAGGTTTTGTGAAATCCATATTATCAACGTCCATTATCATTAATTTGCCGTGTTTATAGCCGTTAATCCAGTTTTCGTATCTTTCATTGAGAAGTTTCAGGTAGTCGAGTCTAATCGACTCTTCATAATCGCGTCCGCGACTTTGAATTTGATTTACCAAAGTAGGAACACTTGCTCTGAGATATATCAGTAAATCGGGTGGCTGTATAAATGAACTCATTAATTCGAAAAGGGAAATGTAATTTTCGAAGTCGCGCGTCGACATTAAGTTCATGGAGTGTAGGTTGGGAGCGAAAATATATGCATCCTCATAAATAGTCCTGTCCTGAATAATATTGTCGCCGCTTCTTCTGATATCAATAACCTGACGAAATCTTGAATTAAGAAAATAAACCTGTAGGTTAAACGACCACCTTTGCATATCTTCATAAAAACTATGCAAATATGGATTATTTTCAACATCCTCATAATGAGGCTTCCAGTTGAATTGTTTTGAAAGTAATTTTGTCAGAGTTGTTTTTCCTGATCCTATGTTTCCAGCTATCGCAATATGCATTTGGTTGTTTTTTATATATTAATTAAATAATTATTCAATAGTACTGCCTACTTTACAAAGTTATGCATTTCTTTAAGTTCATCAACATAGGTGCGGTTATTTGATAAACGGGGTACTTTATTTTGTCCTCCAAGTTTTTCTCTTTTCTTCATCCAATTGTAAAACGACTTTGTAGGTAAGGCATGAATTAGAGGTTCTTTTAATACCAGGTTGTGATACCGTTTGGCTTCATAATCAGAGTTTAACGATTTTAAAGCATTGTCGAAAGTTTCTGTAAAATATTCTAAATTAGATGGTTGTTCGTCAAATTCGATTAACCATTCGTGATACATAATATTATTGTCGACATAAGGAGCAGCAGTATACTCAGTAACTGTTGCCGATGTTTTACCACAAGCTATAACAAGAGCCTTTTCTGCATTGTCGATAATTAATTCCTCACCAACAACATTAATGAAGTTTTTCGTTCTTCCTGTTATCCTTATTCTATAGGGAGCAATTGAAGTGAAAGTAACAGTATCACCAATTTTATATCTCCATAAGCCTGCATTAGTAGTGATTACCATTGCATAATTTACACCAAGTTCAACCTCACTCAACGAGAGTGCTTTTTCTTCCTCGCCAAGTTCCGAAACCGGTATAAATTCATAGTAAATCCCATAATCGAGCATTAGTAAAATATCGTCATTGCCTAACTGATCCTGTATGCCAAAAAACCCTTCAGATGCATTATATGTGTTGAAGTAATGCATTGAATTAGAGTTTATTATCGACTGAAATTGGGCCTTGTAAGGATCGAAATTTACACCACCATGAAAGAATACTTCCATATTTGGCCATACATCACTAATATATTTGGCTCCGGATCTTTCCAGTATTCTTTTTAGCAGCACCAAAATCCATGAAGGAACTCCGGAAAGGCTTGTAACATCGTGGTTAATTGTTGATTCAACCATCAGTTCAAGTTTATTTTCCCATTCATCCATTAAGGCAATACTTAAACTTGGGGTTCTCATAAATTCGGCCCAGATCGGAAGATTATTCATAAGTATAGCCGATAAATCGCCTTCATAATAAGATGTGTTACTAACTTCCTGAATATTACCACTTCCTCCCATTACTAAACTCTTGCCTTCGAAGAGTTTTGACTCAGGCACAAGATTAAAATAAATAGAAAGCATGTCCTTTCCTCCCTTGTAATGACAGTTTTCCAATGAATCTTCACTTATTGGAATGTATTTACTTTTGGAATCGGTTGTGCCGGAAGATTTGGCAAAACCTATAATTTCTCCCGGCCATAAAATATCATCTTCACCGTTTCTTAATCTTGAGATGTAAGGCAAAAAATCTTCATAGGTACTAATGGGAATGCGGCGTTTGAATTCGTCAGCCGTTTTTATACTTTTAAAATCGTATTCTTTCCCAAAGTATGTACCTTTAGCTGTATAGGTAAGCTTTTTCAATAACTCCTCCTGAACTTCATTGGGGTACTTCTTAAATAGTTCTATCTGATGTATTCTCTTCTTCATCAGCCAATTAAGTACGGAACTAATTATTGTCATAAGCTAGTTATTGTTTATCCTTCAAAATTATAAGAAAAAGCTATTATTTCTAACTTTGTTAATAATTAATAATGGAAAATATGATTTGCTTCCCCAATGCAAAAATTAATATTGGATTAAACGTCATAAAAAAACGTAACGACAATTTTCATGATATCGAAACTTGTATGCTTGCCGTGCCGCTTTATGATGTATTGGAAATAAAACAAGCAAAAAAATTTAACATTGAAATATTTGGAGAAAATTTTGAGGGTAATGTGGAAGACAATATTATTTATAAGGTATGGGATAAGCTAAGAAATACATACCGTATTCCTGCTTTCGACATAAAACTTCTGAAAAATATTCCGGTTGGGGCAGGGCTTGGAGGAGGCTCTTCAGATGCAGCATTTTTCCTTAAGGAAGTTAACTTGCATTATAAATTAGGGATGAACTTAACTCAATTGGAAGATTTTTTATCAGAAATAGGAAGTGACTGTCCTTTTTTCGTTAGGAATGAAACGGCAATTGCGTCATCAAAAGGTGATGTTTTAATGCCTTATAGTCTTAACTTAAAAGATGTTTTTATTACTGTAGTAGTTCCAAGACAAAGAATTAATACCGCCAACGCATATGGAAAAGTGATTGTTGAAAATCAGGATAAACCTCTTGATAATTTATTACAATTGCCTATGTATGAGTGGAAAAACTATATAAAAAACGCATTTGAGATCAATGCAATTAAAGGCTTGCCGGTACTTGAGGAAATAAAGAATGAATTATATAGTGCAGGAGCAAGTTTTGTTTCAATGAGTGGTTCAGGATCGGCGATTTTTTCCTTATCCTATGAAGAATTAAATTTAGTATGTCTTGAAAAGCAAAATTTTGTTTGGAAATGCAGCATAAATTCTTAGTTGATTTATGGTGTTAAATTATTAATAAATAAAAGATTAAAGATTTTTTAAGATATAGATATTTCCCCTTATTTAAAATTATTCTTAATTTTGCATCTCAAATATTTGTAAACATTAAAAATAAATAAATTATGGGAGTATTAGTAGGGGAAAAAGCCCCTTTATTTGAAGCTACTGCCGTTGTAAATGGTGGTGAATTTGTTGAAAAATATTCACTCGAACAGTACATCGGAAAAAAGCATGTTATTTTCTTTTTCTATCCTTTGGACTTCACTTTTGTTTGTCCTACTGAGCTTTTGGCTTTCCAGGAGAAATTAGCAGAGTTCGAGAAGAGAAATGTAGCCGTTGTTGGTTGTTCTGTAGACTCACAATTTTCACATTGGGCCTGGTTAAATACCGAGAAAAAAGATGGTGGTATTAAGGGTGTAAAATATCCTTTAGTTGCTGATATTTCAAAAACTATTGCCGAGAATTACGATGTTTTAGGTGGTGAGTATGATTATAATGAAGATGGTGAAATGGAATTCCATGGTGAAGCCGTAGCTTACAGAGGATTGTTTTTAATCGATAAGCAAGGAATCGTTCGTCATCAGGTTGTTAACGATGCACCATTAGGACGTAGTGTTGATGAAGCATTACGCATGGTTGATGCTCTACAGTTTTTTGAAGAAAATGGTGAAGTTTGCCCAGCAAACTGGAAACCAGGTGATGATGCTATGGTAGCTGATGCAGAAGGTGTTGCAAAATACCTAAGTAGTCATTAATAAAAATAAAACCTGAGTGGAGTTAATATTTCACTTTGGGTTAAGAAATATAAAGGGGTGTTGTTTTCAGCACCTCTTTTTATTTTATATGGTATACCAGAGAAATTCCACCATAGTTTGTAATTCCAACTGTAAAATTCGAGTTCTTATTTAAAACGTAATATACCGATTTACCTATTGCAAAGCCCAATGCTGCACCAATAAAAACATCGCTTGCCCAGTGTTTATCATCATATATTCTTTGCAATCCCACACCACTTGCCAAAGAATATGACAATATGCTTACCCATAGTTTTTCTTTATAAACAGATGAGAAAAAGGATGCTAAAGAAAAAGCGGTAATCGTATGACCTGATGGAAATGAAGTATACTCAAAACCTTTAAATGGACCTTCCCACTTTCGTGAGTTTGCCGGAATATCCTCATAGGGTCGGTGACGATGTGTTAAATGTTTTAAAATTTCAACACTTATTCCACTAACAATAAATGCCTGTGTGGCACCTAAAGCAATCTGCCTTGATTTATGGTTTTTAGCTGATAAACCGTAAACATAATACGATCCTATCAATACTGCAGGATATAAACCACTTCCCCATGGCTCGAATACATATTTTGCTGCAAAATTGCCGGAATTCGACTGATTATTCTGGAAGAAAGTTCTTATCTCGTCATCGAAAGCATATATAATAACACCTCCGGCAATTACTGATCCTGCAGTTATCCATTGATTTTTATTCCACCTTGCAGGGGAAGTTACAATTCTTTTAGAAACCTCTAAATATGACTTAAAGTATTGTTTATTAGGCTTGTATGGATAGTTCGGGAAACTATTGCTTTGGCAAAATAATGTGGATTGAATTAATATTGCCAAGAGTATTATTAATGGAGTTTTTATTTGCATAAACGCTTTAATATTATTCCAAACTTTTTGCTTTGTTCCAATAAAAATCCATTTCTTCTAAACTCATGTCTTCAATTTTGTAACCGTCTTTTGCCGACTCACTTTCGATATACTGAAAACGTTTAATGAATTTTTTATTGGTTCTTTCAAGTGCATCTTCAGGATTTATATCAATATATCTGGCATAATTTGTAATGGCGAAGAGTAAATCTCCCAACTCATCTTCCATCTTACTTTTATCGGAGCCATTATCAACCTCTGCCTTAAGTTCGTTAAGTTCTTCTATAACTTTACTCCATACATCTTCTCTTTTTTCCCATTCAAAACCTACCCCCTTTACTTTTTCTTGAATACGGTATGCTTTAATTAATGGTGGTAGAGATTTTGGTACTCCTGAAAGAACTGACTTTTTTCCTTCTTTAAGTTTTAATTTTTCCCAGTTATTTAAAACATCTTCTGCATCTGTAACCTCTGCATCACCATAAATATGCGGATGACGGAAAATAAGTTTTTCATTTATACTATCAATTACATCTTTTATATCGAAATCATGGGTTTCGGAAGCTATTTTGGCATAAAAAACGAGGTGCAGCATTAAATCGCCAAGTTCGTCTTTTATATCGGACATATTTTTATTCAGAATAGCATCTGAAAGTTCATAAACTTCTTCAATAGTTAGATGCCGGAGCGAATCGAAGGTTTGTTCTTTATCCCATGGACAGCCTTTTCTAAGATCGTCCATTATGTTAAGTAAACTTTCGAAGGCTTTTAGTTTTTCCTGCATTATAAAAAATTAATGATTTACATCTTGAATAATTGAAATCAAATCGGGACCTTTATAAGGTTTTGCCAGATAATTATCCAGGCCGGCCTCAAGAAATTTTTGCTCATCACCGGGCATAGCAAAAGCTGTAACAGCAATAATTTGTATTCTTTCCCAATTATTTTCACTTTCAATTTTTCTAATTTCTTTGGTACATTCAATGCCATCCATTATGGGCATTTGAATATCCATCAAAATAAGATCGTATTCACTACTTTTATATTTTTCTAATCCAATTTTGCCATTCTCAGCAACATCAGCAGTATATCCATTCATTTTTAATACTGCTAAAGCAAACTTTTGATTTAGCAGATTGTCTTCAACAAGTAAAACGTGCTTTAATTTTATTTTTGATTTCATGACTGTAAATATATAACAACTATTCTTTCGTTGGTAAAGTAAAGTTAAAAATTGTTCCTTGACCTTTCATTCTATTAACCCAAATTTCTCCACCATTTTTATTAACAAATTCTTTTGCCAGTATTAGCCCTAGCCCGGTTCCTTTTTCATTGTTTGTACCGGTAGTTTTGATATTAGAGTCTATTTTAAATAATTTATCAATTATTTCGTCTTTTATACCAACACCAGTATCAATAACAGACACCATTACTTTCGATTCCGACAATTCTGTTTCAATTATCACCTCTCCTTTATTGGTAAATTTTATTGCGTTGGAGACTAAATTTCGCACCACAGTTTTAACCATATAATCGTCGGCATAAACATATGTTTTATGTTTAACTTTCGAAATCAGTCTGATATTTTTTGAAACAGCCTGAGGTCTGCTTAACAAAACAACTTCGTTTATTACCTTGCTGAGATCAAATTCATGAGGTAAATACTCTATTTTACCCATCTGTGACCGCGACCATTCTAATATATTTTCCAATAAATTATAAGTAGAATTTGTTGCCAGGTTAATATTCTCTATATAATCGAGGGCATCCTCTTTATCCAGTTTATCAAATTGGCTGATAAGTAGTTCCGTATACCCCATTATAGCATTGAAAGGGTTTTTTAAGTCGTGAGCAATTATAGAAAAAAACCGGTCTTTGGTTGCATTGGCTTCTTTAAGTTCTGCTTCACTTTTTTCCAATTGATTGAAAATAGTTTTCTCCTTAGTAATATCCCTGGTTATTGATGAAAAGTGAGTTATCTTTCCGTCAGAATTAAAAATAGGAGCAACCTGAGCACTTTCCCAGTATAACTCACCATTTTTTTTCAAACTTTGAAATTCACCATACCATTTTTCACCAGACATTATATGCTTCCAAAATTCCTCAGATTCGGAGATTCTAATATTTCCAGGGTTTAACCTTCTGATATTCATTCCATTTGCCTCTGAAGCTTTGTATCCACTAAGTTCGCAAAATGCCTGGTTATTATAAACTATAGTTCCGTTAATATCGAATATAACCACAGCGGCATTACTCTGTTCTATGGCAGCACTTAATGTGTTAATAGTTTCGAGATATTTTTTTTGTGATGTAATATCGGTACCAATTCCCAATAATGCCTCTTCGCCATTGTAAATGGTTTTACTCATATTTATATTAAAATACCTTATAATACCGCTTTTATTTTTTGTTTCTATTTCATAACTGACAGGCACATCTTTTCCTTCTAATCTGAGTTCTGATCTTTCTTTGATGGTGGCTTTATCCCTTTTACTAACTAAATCAAAAATGGATTTGTCCATCAACTCTTGCATACTGTAGCCCGACATTTTTATAAACATGGAATTGGCAAATAATATTTTACCATCCTTTTGAATAAACATAATATTTGGACTACTTTCAACAACTAACTTATATTTCTGCTCATTTTCAAAAAGCTTTTTATTGGCTTCAGAAAGTTTTTTGTTGGTTTTTCTTCTTAAAAAGTTTGCGTAAGCAATTATTACAAAGGCCATAAACAGCAAAATAATAACCAAAGTATATATGTTTATTTGTAACATAAAATTGCTCTATCTAAATCATCGCAAGATACAAATTTTCAGGAATTTAATTTACTTTTGCAAACGACGATAATTATTATTTCCCATATAAAAATGGCACAAAAAGTTTTCCTGTTAATATCAATATTGATTTTGCTGACTCTTGATAATATCAAGGCCGAAAACTTTATCAGGAAAAATAATATCCAGTTGGAAGCCCGTTTGCATTATGGTTTTTTACTTAGCCATCATCTTGAATTAAATAGGTTTAACTCTCATTTTCCCATGTATGAAATTACTTTTCAGAAACTAACATATGGACAGCACAGATGGGAGCAAAAATATGATTATCCTTTGGTGGGGTTTAGTTTGTTGTACTCCAATTTAGGGGGTTTCGAAGAACTTGGTAATGTATATGCTGCTTTTCCATTTATAAATTTCCCCCTTTATAGAAAAAAAGAGAGCACAATTAATTTGAGATTGGGCTTGGGATTATCATGGCTTGAAAATAAGTTTGATAACATTTCAAATTATAAGAATTTTGCAATAGGTTCCCATTTAAACCTAACTGCAAGTATTCAGTTTGAATACCGACGTCGAATTGATAAACGTTTATCTCTTTCATTTGGAACAACATTAACTCACTTTTCAAATGGAACTACTAAAACCCCCAATTATGGGCTAAACATATTTACTGCCAATTTAGCAATATCATATTCTCTTTCTAAGCCGAAAAGAAGTGGTGGCCGCATGCTTTTACCAGAACTCTATACCTATGAGTTTGATGGACGTCAATACTTGGAAATGAACTTTGTTTTGGTTGTTTCCAACAAAGATATGACACAAAGTGTGGGACAGCGGTTTATGGTTTATGCCTCTCACATCGACATAATGAAAAGGGTTTCTTATAAGAGTAAATTTGGTGTTGGAATTGATTTGACAGCTGATTTGTCTGATAAATATTTTCTCGATTCGGAGAATACAGATGAAAATTCTTATTCATATTTAAAAACCGGAATAAGTGCCGGATATGAATTAGTAATTTCACAAATGTCGATACTTACCAATATTGGTTTTTATGTGGGTGGTAAAGTTAGAAAACATGGTGATGCTTATCAAAGGTTTACTTTGAAATATCATATAAATAAAAATCTTACTACAAATTTGGCTTTGAATACTCATGCCGGTACTGCCGACTTTATTGGCATAGGTTTAGGATACAGATTTCAGTTCATTTATAAGCGAAAAATTAAACACTATTAATTTATGTTATTTACTAATAAACTAAGCAAAACTATAATAATTATGCGCCATGCTAAGTCCTCGTGGGAGGATAGTTCTGCAGGTGATCATGAAAGAGGTATTATAGAAAAGGGCGTTTTGCGCACTAAAAAAATTGCTGAATTTATGCTTGCCAATGATATAATTCCACAACTAATATTAAGTAGTACGGCAAAAAGGGCTGTGGAAACTGCAAAAATAATAGCAGATTCAATTTCTTATGAAAAGGATAAAATAGTTCTTTCTAAGAAATTATATCTATCTTACACTGATGATGTATTCGACGAATTATTCGAAATTGACAATAATATTAATAGTGTAATGGTATTCGGGCATAACCCTTGTTTTACCGATTTGGTGAATATGTTTTTAAAACATCGAATAGATAACCTCCCAACTTCGGGTATGGCTATTATTGAGTTTAAAGCAAATAAATGGGAGGAAATACCAAACTCTAAATTTTCATTAAAGCATTTGATATTCCCTTCCAAACTTGATTAAAGTTTTATAAACTTTTTAGTCGCAGAAATTTTTCCTGAACTTTGAATATTTAAATAATATAAACCTGATGGAAGGCTCTTAGTATCAATTGATTTGATCTGATGTTGATTGCTAAGTTCAGTTTTGTAAACTATATTTCCAACTGTATTATAAATAACGAGTGAAGCATCGTTTTTATCAGCCAAATTATATGTAAATTTCAAAGTATTTTCAACGGGATTTGGATATATATTGGAAATATAGGCCTGAGGTGATATTTGCTTAATATCGGTTATGCCTGATAAAACAGACACATTGAAATCGTCGAAATAAAATCCATCTGCAACAACATAAGAGTCGGAATAAATTAAAAATCTGATGGTTACCTCTGCTCCTGTATATTCACTAATATTGATTTCTTCATTTACCCAGTCGGAAGTTCCATCATAATATGGTTCATCATTATCAAGATATTCATTACCGCCCATTTTAGTATAATTTCCCGAAAGGGCAGTGAAATTATTTTGTCCCTCAGTTTTAATAAGTACCTGAACATAATCGTAAGCTGGTTCTATTTCCCATTTAGCCCAGAAAGAAATAAATGCTAATTCGGTTTGGCTTAAATCAACTGTTGTATCTAAAGTTATTGTTGCATTTAGATTGTCTTGATAATCAGTATATTTTGAGTCGGTTATTGAAGTGCTTGGTGAATGACTGTCTTCATCAGTTATATCCCATTTTGAAGTTGTCCAATTTTCAAGATTTTCTCCATCATCATTAAATACAACTACCAAAGATCCGTAAATTTTAGTAATAGTGTCCGACATGGTATATAATCCATTATCAACAGTTAATAAAAGTTTAAACTCTTCACCTGCTTCAATATCAGGATTAAGGGAATACGATATAGAATCATTTTCAGTTTGCAACAGATTCATATTTGTAAATACATCATCATTTCCAACACTTTCAACTTTATCATCGAGAGGAGTGAGGCTAACAGTAAATTCTTCTGTATCGGTAAGCCCAAGTCGTTTTATGGAGTAATAAATTTGATTCTCAAGATCATCTGTTGTTGATGGTGAAGATTCTGTAAGTTCGGCATATTTTCCAACCAATCTTGCGGCAGTAATATTTTGTAACATATTTTCCTGACAAAGAGGTATAATGCGACTTACTGAAGGCCAGAAGCCATCGCTGTTACCACCAACCTCTGGCACATATGCATAAATTTTATCTTTAGTGTTTTGTTCTCCGTACATCCAATCATTTGAGTCGCCATTAGTGCCATAAATAGTTGTATTTGCCGGGCCTGTAGTGTAGTTGTTTTCAGCAGTCATCAAACTTGCGTGATTGCTAAAAAGTTCATTATCCTCCGGTAAATCCGGTGTCCAACCCCATGAATATAATAACAGGCTGGAATATGCATGGTAATTTAAGGCTATTTTAAACTCATGCTCGTTACAAAAGTCACGCATATTTTTAGTTGCTGGTTCTGAAAATGCCGAAGGACCTCGGTAAGTTTCATCCAGAGTATTAGGAGAGGAACCATCATTATCGTAGCCCCATTTGTAACCGTAGTTTCTGTTTATATCAACACCATGAGTTCCATCATTATTGTCTCTGCGATTTTTACGCCACATACCTCCGCCATTAGGACTAGTAGTATAGTTGTACTCATAACCATCAGGATTAACAACCGCTACGAAAAACATTTCTGTATTATTTACAAGTGTTTGTATATCAGTGTCAGTGTTGTAGTTTTCAAGCAAATGCCACATATAAAAAATCATTTGCTGTGCTCCAATTGGTTCACGGGCATGATGAACAGATGTATATAGTAGTTCAGGTTCGTCTTCATCAACATCAGGGTTATCAGAAATTTTAACCCAGTATAAATTTCTTCCTTCGTGAGTAAGCGTGTCATTAGATATAACGGCTCTTGTGGAAATGAGATCTGGATACATTGCAGCCATATCATCTAATTCACTCATTATCTCGTCAAGAGTATAAAATCCTCCCATACTGCCATATTCCCAGTTTTGAGGTACAGGCCACTCATCGTTTACATTTCTCTTGATCTGATAATTTCCTTCTGCTGCTCTTTTGGAATAAAAACTTACAACATCAGGTATAAGAATTTCATAGCTAATGCCTGAATTTTCAAGATTAGAAATCTGACTTGCTGAAAGATCGGTGATGAAATAAACATCTTTTCTGAATTTTCCTTCGGTAATATCAATACCCTGATTAGCTACTTCAAGTATGTTGGAAGTTGTAAGATCGATTTTTACTTTGGAATAATTGCTTTGAGCCAAAAGGTTTGCTGATACTAAAAGAACAGCAACAAAGGAGAGAATAAATTTATTCATAAATAACGGTTTTAAAATGCTAATAATAAATTGATTACTCTAGCATTGACAATTATATAATTAATTTAGTTGTACGAATTATTGTTTTTGAGTTTATTCCACTTAAAAGTTTCAATTATGTGGTCAATATCTTTAATTAAAAAGTTAATAACAGGCTGAAGTGAGTCGTTATTGGGAACAGTATTAAAATAAAGAGCCGCTCTTACAAAATTTGAACTGCTATCGGTAACAAAGAATTGATATGGTGAAGCGGCCCCACTTCCTACTATACGATACGATAGTCCGAAAACATCTTTCTCCCTGTTCATTATCAAACTGTCGTAAATACCATCTGCTTTGGGAATTAATTTGGTAACCAAAGTATGAGCATCTTCCAGGTATTGCCCTAGATTATTGTCTATTTCTTTATAACTGAGATGTAAGGTTGCCTTGAATTGGGGCATTTGTAGGTTCATCCAATACTTCTGATCACCGAGGTTTAAATTAGTATCAATAATAGCATAATCAGGGTATTCAAAAGCATAAGGATAAATACTATCGAAACTTAAATAAGACTTTTTTGGTAAATCGATTCTAAAATATCCCCTGGGTTTGGGTGTATAACTTTCATTACATGAGAAAAATGTCATCATTAGCGCAAGTAAAAAAATGACTATCAGTTTATTTCTCATTATGACTTTTTTTAACAGTAACTTCAATTTCTTTTAATTTTCTTGTGTCCACATCAATAACTCTAAAGGCAAAATGTTGATATTCTATTATACTGCCTTTTTGAGGAATATTACCATTAATTTCCAAAAGCATTCCTCCCAAAGAATCACTTTCTCCTTTAACAGCATTAAAAGTTTCATCGTCAATATTGAGTACTTTACAGAAATCGTTTATTGGAGTTTTTGCAAGGAAGCGATATTTATTATCACCAAGAATTTTATATTCAAGTTCTTCATCGTCATCAAACTCATCAGAAATTTCCCCAACAATTTCTTCAATAATATCCTCAAGGGTTATAATTCCTGAAGTTCCTCCATATTCATCAACAACCACAGCCATATGTATTTTTTTTGTCCTGAAGTCTTGAAGTAAATCGTTAATTCTTTTATTTTCAGGAACATAAAACACAGGGCGTAATAATTTTACCCAATCTTTTTTTTCATTCTCACCCAGGAATGGAAGAAGATCCTTAACATAAAAAATTCCTAAAACTTTATCAATTGAATCTTCATACACAGGTATTCTTGAGTAACCCGATTCAATTGACATTTCCATCATCGATTTGAAATCAGTTTCTGCATTAATTGCGAAAATATCCATACGAGATTTCATTATCTCACTAGCTTCTTTATCTCCAAATGATGCGATACCTTTAAGAATCATTTTTTCATCTTCAGGCGCACCTTCTTCTATAGTCATCTCTATGGCTTCAGAAAGTTCACTCATTGTAATATTATGCCCCTGATCACCTATTTTCCTGTCGATAAATGAGGTTGAGCTTACCAATAGATAACTTAATGGTTTTAAAATTTTTTCTAAAACAATTAAGGGTCCCGACATTAACATAGAAATAGTTATGGGGAATCCGTTGGCAATAATTTTGGGAATGATTTCACCAAACAATAATATTACTGAAGTAATAAGAACTACCTGAATAAGAAATATTGTTAGCGGATTTGAATTGTCGTCGACAATAAAAGTGCTCAAAAATGTTGAAAGTATTACAATAGCAACATTAATAAAGTTGTTTGTTATTAAAATTGTTGCCAACAACTGTTTCGGATTGGCAATTAATTTCAGAACCTTTGCACTGGTTTTAGTATTTTTTTCTTTAAGAAATTCCAGATGAGAACGTTCCAGAGAAAAAAATGCTGTTTCGGAGCCGGAGATAAGCCCTGACATTAACAATAAAACAAGAAGAACAATTACAGTAACTATTACTTCAATTTGATAACTACTGAATACATCACTAAGTATAACTATTAAATTGCCCGGTAAAGGGTCAGGATCGATGCTTTCCAAAATCTAGTTGTTAGTTCAACATTTTTTTGCAAAAATAGTATTAAAATGGTAAATCGTCTTCTTGATTATCAGATTGTTCAGATTGATTTTCAACCTTAGTCTGAGTGTTTGTCATATTGTTCTCTGAATAATCACCTTTGTTGGTATATGACCTGTCTTCTTTTCTCGATAAAATATTTATTTTTTCTGCTACAATTTCAGTTAAATATTTATCAACTTTCGTATCCTTATCCTGATATTTTCTGGTTTTTATTTTGCCTTCAACAAAAATCATATCGCCTTTTGCAATATTTTTTTCGGCTAAATATCTATACGCAACTATATTATGCCATTCCGTTTTATCCTGCCATTCTCCTTCTCTGGTTCTATAACTTTCAGTTGTTGCCAGCGAAAAACTGCTCTTTTTTGTTCCATCATCAAAAGTAAAGGTATCGGGATCTTTACCCAAGTGCCCAATTAACATCACTTTATTTAGTCCTGCCATATTAAATATTATTTTTTAATTACTTTATCAAAAGTAAATATTTTTTAAGATGAATTGTAAAATACTGTTGGTAATTTATGAGTGTAGGAGCCGATATTAACATTTGTTAAACAGAATTAACTATAAAAGAATGATTTAGAACGAAAAAAAAATGAAATAAATGATAATTTGTCCAAAATTGTTTTATTTTTGCAACCCAAAATAAAATTATAATTATTAATTAAATAAAAAATATTGTCATGACCAAAGCAGAAATTGTAGCAGACATTGCAACAAAAACAGGAATTGAAAAAGTAGCTGTTCAAGCAGTTGTAGAATCATTGATGGAAACAATTAAAGAAACTATGGTAAACGGAGAAAATGTTTACTTAAGAGGATTTGGTAGTTTTATCATTAAAGAAAGAGCAGAAAAAACTGGACGTAATATTTCAAAAAATACTACAATTATTATTCCTGCACATAATATTCCTGCATTTAAGCCTGCAAAATCATTTGTAAACCAAGTTAAAAACGCTTAGTTTTAACACAAAATATAATTTACAATGCCAAACGGAAAGAAGAGAAAAAGACATAAAATGTCTACACACAAGCGAAAAAAACGTTTGCGTAAAAACAGGCATAAGAAGAAATAAATTTCTTTATATGCAATAGTGCGGAGGTTGTTATTTTTCCTAATAGTGGATAAATGAACAGCCTCTGTATATTTATATCCCCTTATAGGCTTATCTTCGTTTTAAGTTTGCATACTGTTATTGCTTCTGATAAAAGTATTGACAGTAAGTGCATTATATTTATTAATTTTAATTGATGTGAATAAAGAATTAATTATTGATTCGAACAGATCTGAGGTTAATATTGCACTACTGGAAGACAAATATCTTGTTGAACTTCATAATGAGAAGACCAATAATAATTTTGCCGTAGGTGATGTGTTTTTGGGTAAGGTTAAAAAAATCATGCCCGGATTAAATGCAGCATTTGTTGATGTAGGATATGAAAAAGATGCATTTCTACACTATCTTGACTTAGGTCCTCAAATACGGACTTTTAATAAAATTGTTAAGTTAGGTGTAAACAACAAAGCTCATTTAATTAACCCTAACAGTTCGTTTCTCGAACCCGATATTTTAAAGTCCGGGAAAATTACGCAGGTATTAACTTCGGGGCAGCAAATTTTGGTACAAATTGCCAAAGAGCCCATTTCAACAAAAGGACCTCGGATTTCTACTGAAATTTCTTTTCCAGGGAGATTTATTGTACTATTACCATTTTCCAATAAAATATCAATTTCGCAAAAAATCAGAGATAAGGAAGAGCGCAATCGCTTAAAAAGACTTATCATGAGTATAAAGCCAAAGAATTTTGGCGTTATTATCAGAACTGTTGCCGAAAATCAAAAGGTAGCAGAACTTGATAGTGATCTTCGGCAACTTGTTGTTAAATGGGATAAGATAATAGAAAAGCTCCCTAATCTAACAGCTCCTAATAAAGTGTTGAGTGAACTCGACAGAACCTCAGCCATTTTGCGTGACGTAATAAACGACTCTTTCAATAATATCTATATCAGCGATAATGTGCTTTATGAGGAAGCTAAACAATTCCTTAGAACATATAATCCGGAAAATGTTGATATTGTTAAAAGGCATAGTTCGCGTAAGCCAATTTTCGAGCATTTTGGTATCGACAAACAAATTAAAAGTTCCTTTGGGAAAACAGTTACTATTAAGAGTGGAGTTTATTTAATAATAGAACACACCGAAGCCATGCACGTTATTGATGTAAATAGTGGTCATAGGGTTAATAGGAACAACTCGCAGGAACAGAATGCTTTAGCAACTAATTTGGAGGCTGCCACTGAAATTGCACGACAATTACGCCTAAGAGATATGGGAGGTATAATTGTTGTTGATTTTATTGATATGCGGGAGGCAAAAAATCGGAGGGAACTTCATAATAAACTGAAAGAAGAAATGTCGCGCGACAGAGCAAAACATACTATTCTTCCTCCAAGTAAATTTGGACTGGTTCAAATAACTCGTCAGAGAGTACGCCCTGAAATGGAAGTTATGGTTCTGGAACAATGCCCCGTTTGCAGAGGTACAGGAAAGGTTAAGTCGACCGTAATGCTTATTGATGAAATAGAAAATAATATAAACTATCTCCTGCAAGAACAAAACGAAAAGAAATTGGTGCTAAATGTGCATCCATTTGTTTATGCTTACCTTACAAAAGGTATTAACTCGATTCAAATGAATTGGTACCTTAAATACAAGAAATGGATTAAGATAGAACAAAAGAAAAACTATCACTTATTAGAATATAACTTTTATAATTCTCTGGGTGAAAAAGTAAAGAACTTATAAAAAAAAGCCTTGCAATTTGCAAGGCTTTTTTTTTATCCGTTATAGTATTTTATCTTGTCAGGATGTACACTAAGTACTGGCATAGGGGCGTGGTTAACCATTTGAGCGGCATAAGGCCCAAGCCAAATATTAGATGTTGAGGTTTCCTGCTCTGTCATAATTGATATCAGATTGGCATCAATACTTTTAGCATAGTTTAAAGTGGCTTCAGTTATGTTGTGTGCCTCAATAAAAGTTGTTTTATACCTTATCTTATTTTCTTTAAAATAATCTTCAGCCTGAAGAGCATAATTTTTAATTCTAAATCTAACATCATCTAATGAGGATGTATATAGTCCCAGAATATGAACTTCAGAATGGAAATAACTCGCCAATAATGCAGTAATTGGCACTTTTTGTCGGGTAACTTTGGTGCTGTCGAAAGGCATAACAATTTTCTTCAAATCTCTGCCGATATCAACTCCGCCCCTGATGGTAATTGTTGGTATTTTTGAAGATGAAACAATTCTGTTTGCATTACTTCCAATCCAGAATTCTTCGAATCCCGACGATCCGTGAGTACCTACTATTATTAGAAAAGCATCTAATTGAGAGGCAACATCACAAATTTCTTTGTAGATTTTTCCTTTACATGTTCTATAGTCAATTTTTTGACCTCCAAGTTTAGGACGATAGTCTTCCACCAGTTTTTTTAAACGTCCTTCAACTTCAGTTGATAACTGCTTGGGCTCTACAGAAAAAATTTCTTTAGAATAATCAAGATGATTTACCCAAACCATGGTTATATCGGCTCTTGCTCTTCTGGCAATTGAAACCGCATGTTCTAAGGCATTGATTGAACAACTTGAGAAATCAATACCGACTACTATTTTCTTGCTCATGATTTAATGATTTTTGGTATTTTGGTAATTCAACGAATTCAATATTATCTTGTATTACAAAAGCACTGGGATAGTCATCTTTTATTGATGTGAGAAAATTTATAGCATCTAGTCTGGTTCTGAAGTCACCAACCCTAATTCTGTAATATGGTTCCTGAAAAGAAAGATAGGAAGCAGTGTTGTGGTATTTTTCCGAAAATTCTTCTACATAAAGCCTTGCATTTTCCAAAGAACTGTTGCCTGAACCTTTAAATATTTGAATTCGGTAGCCACTAATAATTTTATATTTCGCATTAAACGTTTTGTGAAGTTTTAATAAACTATCTATTGCTATATCATCACTAAGTGTTTCAGGTTCATTAATATATTGTGCACTTAATGAACTTAAAAAAAATAAACTTATGATAAATATTGCTAATTGCTTCATAAATAAATTATCTATAATTAATACATTAAAACTCCTTAGCACGTAAACTTATTATAGGCACATGTGAATTATTTATTAACTGTTGTGCATAAGGACCTAAAAACTTATTTGCAGTTGTTGTTCCCTGATCAGTCATTATTGATATCAAATCAATATTATGATCATTAACATACTTCAATATAGTTCCCACAACACTACTTCCCTCTATTACTTCAAATTCAAAGTCAACCTTCTCATTAGTAATAAAATTCCTTGCTTCTTCAGCAATTTTATCAATACGTTTTCTAATAACTTTAAGCGGAGTATTATATATTTCCAATAAATGAATTTTCGAATTGAATTGTTTTGCAAGATTCACTGCAAAAGGAAGTTTCTGTTTTGTCTCCATGGAACTATCGATGGGGATTAACATATTTCTTACACCTGCTGAAAAATCATAGTCTTTTCTGATTGTAACAACAGGACATGGTGCCGATGTAACTATTCTGTTTGCATTACTGCCTATCCAGTATTGTTCATAACCTGAAACACCATGAGTTCCGGCAAAAATTATATCTGCATTAATCTTTTTGGCAATATTGTGTACTTGCTGATATATTTTCCCTTTACTAAGAATAAATGATATTTTCCCATGCTTTAACTGAGATTCGTATTCATTTTTAATCTCAACCAGATTTGATTTCATTTCTATTCTTAAATCGTGCTCAATAGTTGATATAACCTTTTCGTCGGCAAGAGATCCATCTATCCATAACAAACTAATGTTCGACTTAAGAACATTTGCATAAGTAATGGCATATTCAAGAGCATGAATTGAATTTTTAGAGAAATCGAAAGCAACTAAAATATTTTCCATCACTTTAAAATTTAAAGGTTGAAATTCTTATCAAATATAATATTTTCAGAAACATAATATTTTCTGTATTTGTATTTGATGTGGCTAATATAATGATTTTTTGGATTTATATCAAGACATAACTGATAAGATTATTTTTATTTTTTTTCGCTTTAAATAAATCATTTTTTAATAATTATTGAAATGAAAAGTATTATACTATTTTTGTTGGACATTTTAATATTATGAATGAGATCCTAGATCCTGATAAGTCGAAATTGAATAATGCGGAATTGGAGGTTGAAAATTTTCTACGTCCGGGAAGGTTTTCCAGTTTTGCCGGGCAACCAAAAATTATTGAAAATCTTGAGATTTTCGTTCAGGCTGCTCGTCAAAGAGGTGATGCTCTAGATCATGTTTTACTTCATGGTCCACCGGGATTAGGAAAAACTACTCTCTCTCATATTATTGCTAATGAGTTGGGAGTTAATGTTATAACTTCTTCCGGGCCCGTATTGGATAAGCCTGGCGATCTTGCCGGATTATTAACTAATCTGGAAGAAAATGATGTATTATTTATTGATGAAATTCATCGCTTAAGCGCTGTTGTTGAAGAATATCTTTATTCAGCAATGGAGGATTTCAAAATAGATATTATGATAGAAACTGGTCCTAATGCCAGGGCCGTTCAAATAAACCTTAGTCCGTTTACTCTGGTAGGTGCCACAACCCGCTCTGGTTTACTAACAGCACCACTCCGATCAAGGTTCGGTATTAATTCCCGCCTCGAATATTATAATAAAGAAACTCTTGCCGCAATTATCACTCGCTCAGCATCTATACTTAAAGTTGAAATTACTGAAGATGCTGCTTTTGAAATTGCAAGAAGAAGCAGGGGAACGCCAAGGATAGCAAACCTCTTGCTAAGGCGTGTACGCGATTTTGCTCAAATTAAAGGAAATGGCGAAATTGATATTCATATTTCAAAACATGCACTTCAAGCTCTTAATGTTGATCAGTATGGACTTGATGAAATGGATAACCGAATATTAAGTACTATAATTGAAAAATTTAAAGGTGGCCCGGTAGGGATTTCTACAATTGCTACTGCCGTTGGCGAAGAAAGTGGTACCATAGAAGAGGTTTATGAGCCTTTTTTAATTCAGGAAGGATATTTAATGAGGACACCCAGAGGAAGAGAAGCCACTGAGAAGGCCTATAAACATCTGGGTATTACCAAAATCAATAAACAAGGGAATTTATTCTGATAAAATGCAAAACAGTTTTCTTACAAAAAAATTACTCAGCGACTTTATAAAAAAAGAGGCTGTGAATTCAGGATTTTTTGATTGCGGAATATCCCCTGTAAAACATCTGCCCAATGATGAAAAGCGCATGGAAATGTGGCTTGCAGATAAAATGAATGCAGGAATGTCATACCTTGAAAGGAATAAAGAAAAACGCTATAATCCTGCATTATTAGTAGAAAACTCCAAAAGTGTTATCACTGTATTATATAATTATTTCCCTGATAAATTAATGGAAACTGAAGATAATTTCAGGATTGCAAAATATGCTTATGGCAACGATTACCACCATATTATAAAGGATAAACTGAGAGTTCTGGCAGATGAAATTAAATCGAAAACAGGCGATTTTGGTTTTAGGGTATTTGTTGATTCTGCACCTGTTCTCGATAGGGCATGGGCCAGAGAAAGTGGTTTGGGATTTACAGGGAAAAACACCTCGCTTATAAATAAAAAGGGAGGTTCTTATTTTTTTATAGGCCACATAATTTGTGATCTGGATTTGGATTATGAAAACAAAGCAGTGGCCAACAGTTGTGGAACTTGTACAAAATGTATTCAGGCTTGCCCGACAAATGCATTAGAACCCTTTAAACTGGATGCAAATAGATGTATTTCATACTTAACGATTGAAAATAAAGGTGTAATACCCTCTGAATTTAAAGGCAAAATGAATAATTATATTTTTGGTTGCGATATTTGTACT
>JBFFLX010000015.1:0-37774 GCA_041554435.1 Bacteroidales bacterium | reverse complement strand
TTTCTTCCCGTAAGGCTTAAAAAAATATCTTCCAGATTATTACAATCTTTATTTTCTTTTATCAATTCAGATGGTTTTCCTTTTGCAATTTCCTTTCCAAAGTCGATAATGGAAATTTTAGTACAAAGTTTTTCGGCTTCCTCCATCATATGAGAAGTATAAACTATAGTCATTCCATTTCTGTTTATCTCCTGGAGGAAATCTATTATTACATTTCTCGATTGTACATCAATGCCCACTGTTGGCTCATCCAAAAACAAAATTTTCGGTGAATGTAAGATTCCCGCGATGAGGTTAAGCCTGCGTTTCATTCCTCCTGAAAATGTTTTAACTTTTTTGTTTGCTTTATCTCTCAAACTGAATTTATCAAGATAAACATCAATATCGGATAAAAACTCAGCCTTTTTCAAAGCATGCATTTCTGCAAAAAACCTAAGGTTTTCTTTTGCAGTAAGTTCGTCAAAAAGAGCAATTTCCTGAGGCACAACTCCAATAATCGATTTGGTTTTTTGTGAATATTGTTTGATGTTTAAGCCTTCAATTTTTATTTCACCATTTGTAGGTGATAATAATCCGCAAATCATAGAAATAGTGGTGGTTTTTCCGGCACCATTGGGTCCCAGTAAGCCATAAAATTCGCCATCATCAATTGATAGATTTAGTGAATCCACAGCATTTGAAGATGCTCCGTCGTATTTCTTCACCAAATTATTAATTTCTATGATTGCTTTATTGTCCATTTATGATATTGCTGTTTTTAGTTTCTTAAAAAATGCCGTTTCCATACTTGATATATCCAATAACAAATCAGCGGCAGCATCATAACTTTCGTCAACTTTGTTTCTGTTTTTTACTATCCTTCCTGTAATTACGGCAAATTCCCTCCATTTATCACCTATTTCCGAAATTTCAAATGATAAATCTTTTAGGGCTGGATTGTTTAAAACCTCTGCGGCTTCCTGTAAAAACGCTCCATACATATATCTGAAACCGGCACCACCTGTACCAATTTCTTCCTGTGCTCTAACAATTTGTCCTGTATAAGATGCTGCTTTGCGGGCACCAAGTTTTTTGGGATAATTTCGCAATTTCTTAGATAAAAACTTAATACCTTTTGCTCCGAACATTGGAACCGGGATGGTGAGCATATCCTTACAAGTATGCTTTATCCCTGCAATAATTGCTTTTTCCAGTTCAGGCTTTCCCGGCGACTCCTTAACCCAATACATATGGCCGTTGGGAGCAAATACACCTTTAGCATATCTAACCCTTTTTAACTCTTTATACGATAGTGTTTCATATTTCTCCATTATGGGGTCGGAAATATAATAATCGTCACCTTTTTTTCCATATACAACCAAATTATGTGCATTGAAATGGAAACGATAAGGATCGGGGAAATATGTTAAGTGATATACTCCCACCAGCATTCCTGTTGGTATTCCCTGCTCTATATTTTTATCCAATTCACTCATGGCTTTATCGGGATTGGAATACTTATGCTTTTCAAATTTTACTCCAAGCCTTCTGGAAATTCTTTTGAATATTACACCCGGCAATGGCCGGAAAGAAGTTACGGGAATTCCATTAACTTTTAAAAAGGGCATATGTGAGAAAAACAAGCCCGATCCTATTCCAAATGCCATCGGTTCGCTAATCTCAATTCCATAAAACCTCATCAGGTTAGAAACTACTCCATTTTCGCAATGAGCAGATTGTTTATGTTGAAAGTCGATTATTTTATCCATTTTTTCTAAGCGTAAACTTTAATTCTGTGTAAATGATAGTCTTTAAATCAAAGTTTACTTCTTTCTTAGTTTAGTAATATCCATCAGTTCTTGTTTTGAGATGTCAAATACCTCTGCATATTTTTCAAGAACTTCGTCCTTTAGTTTTTTAAAGTGTTTTGGTTTCAAATGACGCTTTACTTTAAATTTCCAAAAGCCCATATATTTTGCCAGAAGAGAAACATCCATCAAATTATTTTCCAGATGAAATGCAATGGGGCTTAATTCGCCAGCCAGAACCTTTTCTCTTGTGGCTTCTACCTTTTCATTTATAACATCCCAGGCCTCCTGCATAACCTCATTTTTCGGATCCCAGCCAACAGATTTTACAGTAGTATATTTTCCGTTTTCATCTAAGGAATAGACTGGTTCACGAAACTTACCCTGCAGCATATTAGCATCATCCTGAGGTACTTCTTTAGATTTCATATTTCGATTTATTGTAAAAAGATATTCATCGTACCCTCTGCCATTAATTTATCATCACAAAAAACTTCACCTTTAACAATGGAAACGTTCATCAAATTATTGAGAACAGTAATTTTTGTTTTTATGGTGTTATCAACCTTCGGCAAATGATAAATTTTTATGCGTTTTAAAGAGCCAATATAACCAATTTTAGATTCTTTGTCTTGCATCTTAGTTTCATAGGAATTTCTAAGTGCTGCTGTTTGAGCGATATTTTCAATAATTCCGGCTTCGGTGAGGAAACCATTGTCACAAAAAATATTATCCCTCAATATTTTTAAAGTTGAAATTGTGAAGTCGGTTTGCTGTTCCAAAAGGCCATCAACCATTGCCATGGGTGATTTTTGTGGTATGATATTTTCTACTTCTTCCTTTCCCAACAGCATACTATAAAATTTTATACAACAGTCAATAACATATAAGTAGATGAAAATCTGGCACTTTCAGGCACCATTACCAGTATTTTTTGTCCGCTTGTAAGTCTATCGGAATTAAACAAATCTTCCAGCATTAAAAATGCAGATGCTGCTCCAACATTACCAACCTCAGGTAAATTTATAAACCATTTTTCAATGGGAATTTCTTTAATCGTTTCTTTTAATTTATTAAAGGCTTCCTTCTTAAAAAACATTGAAGAAAGATGAGGTAAGAGCCAGTCGACATCGTCGAGGTTTAAATTTCTTTTCTCACAAACAGTTTCAAGATGTTTTATTCCATAGTCTATAATGTGTTTTCCCAAAATACGCGCATCCTGTTTAAGTGAAAAAACAGAACTTTCTCTTTGCTCTTCAGGAGATAGTTCACGCCATCCTTTTACCGAACCATCTTTTTGTTTTATACATCCTGCATACATACATGTTTCCAGTTCGTTGGCATAAGATTTTACATCTATCCATTCTATTTTTAAACTCTTTCCGCTTTTAGCGGGATGGGTTTGCAAAAGAGCGGCAGCAGCACCATCAGAAAGCATCCATCTTAAAAAATCTTTCTCGAAGGCTATGTAAGGATTCTCTTCTATTTCCTTTCTTTTATCAATTTCACTGTCAAAATTCCTAGCATGCATCCATGAGGAAAGGGTTTCTGAGGCAGCACTAATGGCATTCTCATATTCACCTGCAGCAAGTGCCAAATATGCATATTTTAATGAAAGCATTCCTGCATTACAAGTGCCCTGGGCCGACATAACTTCCATATTGTGATCGGTTCCCAACTCACCATGAACCATTAAAGCATGCGATGGCTGAATGGCATCAGGAGAAGAAGTTCCGGCCGTTAACAATTCTATTTCTGATAAATCTATTCTATCTTTTATGAGTTTGTGAATTACCAGTGAAGCAAGTTCAGCATTGGTATGTGTTGGATTTCCATCTTTGTCTAAAGCATAATAACGCTTCTTGATTTTGTTATTTCTCAAAATCAATCCGCGCGACTTGGATTCATTACCATTTATGAATCCCAGATAATCCTCCATTTCATCATTCGAAATGGCTTCGTTTGGCATATATTTTTCGATAGCAGTAAGGTAAACCTCCTTCATAAAAAACTTCAATTATTTGGTTTTAACTCCTGAATAATATTTCAGATTTCTTTTAATTTGAAAATAAAACAATGGATAAGTAAGATAAAAAACTAAAGTTGCTATTGGTGTAACCAGAAAAATAACTGTTAGCAAATACCACTTAAACATTTTCAATCGTGGCACACGTGCCGGATTTCCGGGACCTCCCTTTTTTCTGATAAACTTCGACCATATTCCAAAAATCTTTTTCCCCTTCTTTTCCAGCGAAAGAACACTTGGCACTATTTCAACCGACCTCAACTCCAGCAACTTATGCTGCAAATTATTGAAATTATCGTTTTGTAATGCTTCCAGAACTGGCTTCCCAAATCTCACTGATTCGGAGATATCTTTATCAGAGATGCCGGGCAGAGGAAATATCCCCCACATGCGATCCTTTTTGCCGGTAGTAAGCCAATAAATAATAGTAACCACACTCGGAAGATTATGATGACGGTCGCGAAGGGAAATGTTTCCAACTAATTTACCACCATTTTCACTAATCATTGCCTTAATGTTTTCCTGTGCAGTTACCCACATATTTCTGGATCCAATTATGGTAATGATCGGTTTTCCATTCATAACTTTCTTAGCCTCCTCCGACTTCATAAATGTTGTTAATGGAATTGGTGGAGAAAGAAACCAAATTGGATAACCAAGAATAATAAGATCGTAATCAATGTTAGTGTCAAATTTCAGCGGCTCCAGTTCTCCCGGTATCATTTCAACGCATTCGGGTTGTGCATCCCAAAAGTGAATGTCTTTCCAGGGGAAAGGGTATTCAGGACTTGGCCTGAGGTGTTCCCATATTATATCTACCTCACCCTCAAGGGCTTTTAAGGTATTGGAAACAATCTCATCTAGTTGTCCTGATTGTGAATATGTGACTACTAATACTTTTTTCACTTATAAATTTTTCAAGGGGCAAACTTAGCAAATTTTGATTTATTATCGCTTGGATAATACTGTTAATCAAAACTAAAAAGGTAAATAATTTATTAATTTTCTTTTAAAATTTACTAATTCCATAAATAGTGCATATTAATTACTATAGTTGTATCATTATTTAACTCGAAACCACAGTCTTTAAATTTTGGCTTTTTAAATAATGAATAATCTCCTGAAAACCCAAATCCCTCTGTTGGTATTCCTATCTGATTTAAATTTAATTCTTTATCCAAATTTTGATCATGATAAATTGCAATTGCATATTTCCCCGGACTAATATTACGAAAGTTAACTTCTACAGTTGAATCATTAACTATAATTGCTTTATTGAAAGCTGAATTTTCTTTATTATTAAAATCGCTTGCTCCTTTAAAACCTGCAATCATCAGTTTTCCTCCTGAAGAATCGCAATTTTCAATTTTTATTGTCAAACTATAAGTTTGTGAAAAACCCAATCCAATAAATAATAACAATACAATTGTTAAAAACTGTTTCTTCATATGGCATCTCTTTTATCGAAGAATACTCTTGGCTTTCTTTCTCCCTCGGGAAGTTGCCATTTACTGATTTGAGAAGGCGAGTAAAACTCTATGGCAGGAGCCACACGCATCATAGATCGAAAATGATCTTTTATTATCTTTTCACTGTATTTATCTGTTTCTGAGCATCCTGCTTTAATTAAAATGTCGTCGGTTCCCAGATTGTTTGTGGAAACTTCAACTATATAATTTTCAATGAAATCTATATTATTCAACACATCGTAAATTGCCGGAGGAAAAAGTGTTGTACCTTTAAATTTAAGCATATGCTGTTTTCTTCCTATCACAGGACCCAGCCTCATACTTGTTCTTCCGCAACTGCATTTTTCTGTGTGATGGTGGCAAATATCGCCTGTTTTAAACCTTAGGAGAGGCATTCCTTCAACACCAATGGTAGTGATTGTAACTTCACCCGGCTCATTTTCTCCAACAGGATTATTATTATCATCCAGAAATTCAACAATAATCATTTCAGGATGATGATGGCCGCCTTTTCCGGCTTCGCATTCGGTAAAGGCAGTGCCCATTTCCGTGGAAGCGTAGGTGGAATATAATTTCAAATCCCATTTTTCTGTAATTTTCTTACCTAAAGTATTTAACGAAAAATCAGGTTTCCTAATTGGCTCGCCTATGCAAACTGCCTTTTTTACTGATGTTTCATTAATATTTATAGCATTCTGTTCAGCAAAATCAATGAGTTTAGGGATGAAAGAAGGAACTCCGATTATGCCGGTTGGCGAAAATCTTTCAATTGAGTCGAATTGTAATTTTTGTAATCCGGGTCCCATTCTGATAATACCGGCACCCAACTTCCTCAATCCTAAAAAATATGCCATTCCGGCCATAAATCTTTTGTCGAGAGTTACCATCAACTGAAAAATATCATCAGGAGTGGTGTTTGCACATGTAAATGAAATATATTCGTTATATGCCAAACGCTCTATATCATTATCGGTCATGGCAAAAGTTACCGGATCTCCAAGAGTACCTGAAGTGGTAACAAAATCTACAATTTCACTCTTATCTACACATAAAAAATCATTTGAATAATTCTGCAAGTCATCCTTGGTTGTAACAGGAATCTTATTTAAATCTTCTATGGTTTTTATTTCATCAATATTGATATTATTCTCCGAAAACAAACGAGCATAAAACTTTGATTTATCCTTCAGATAAGCCAATACCTCCTTCAATTTCGTTTCTTGAAATTTCTTTATTTCCCATAAAGGTTTTTTTTCAATTTCCGGAATCATATTAATTCGCTTTTAATTCTTTTAGTTTATCGATGGCATGTTGTTTGGAAACGGTATTTTCAAACTCTTTTGTAAGTGCTATCTCAAGATATTTTATTGCCTGAGAAGTATCTCTTACACTGATAAGATAATCGGAAGCCAGCAAATACGATTTGTAATATTCAGGATTCAATCGAATTAAATCATAGAGTAAATCATCATAATTGGCAACCATTTTTTTCTCATCCACAACTTCCTCGAAAGCCTTATATAAATCTTTGTATATCATGTAATTGCTAAAACTATCTCCTAGCAAAAAAGTATCTTTTTCAATTGTCAAACTGCTATCGTATTGGATTATGTTTGTTTTAAAAATCTCATTTAAATCATAGCAAACAAAATTTCCCAATTGGTAAGGAGGAGCCGAAACCCATACTTTCAGTCTCTCTGGCATAAAAACCACAGCATGATGCGAAATCATCTGACACATGGCTTTTTCATTTCCTATGCCGATTTCTTCTCCATCTAGTCCGTTTTTATCTCTCAAAATATTTACAGCGGTTTGCACATCAAATGTATCGGCCTGTTTTATAAGTTGTTTACATCTCTTTTCTCTGTATACAGAAGCCGACTGTTTCATATATTTTATATTATTCTCATCATTGGCAAAAGTTTTACTTTGAAAATGATTTGATGAAACAATATAGTTGGATTCACTTTTAAAGATACCTGTTTTGGAAGGTGACTTTTCAATTACAATAGCAGTATTATCGTGAGCCGAACCAATTAATAATTGCTCAGAAACGAAAGTATTTCTGCTGTTTGCTATCTTAATCGCTTCATCAATATTCGAAGCATATTGCAAAATTTCTCTTGCCAATATTGAAATTGGAGTTGCCGATTTATAAGGTATGTCAGATTTAGCAGCATTAAGGGTAACTGTCAACCCTTTATCGTTCATACCCGAAACCACACCTATCATACTTGCCCAGGTAACATACATAAAGTTATTTCCTCTTTCAGGTTTTACAAAGGCAACAACTTTATTTTTTGAAAACTTTTTATTGATATGAAAATCGAAGTTTCTTCCAATAATTAAGTTGCTGTCGGGCTGATTGAGGTTTAATCCAAAAGAAGTACAACCTACCAAAGCCAGATCCTGCAAAGCATGGCCAATATCATGGGCTGCATGATAGTTTAGCATCCTTTCGTAGGGAAAAGCAATATAGTTGTAATCATTGGAAACCGATTTGGAAACTCCATAAATTTCCTGCTGATATTCCATTGGTATGACTTCATCCAGATTACGGTTAAACCAGGCAATACCGTGCTTTAAAAGTTTTAAATAATCCTTGGAAGGAACCAGTTTATTTATCTTTTCTACAAAGGCTTCTTCCTGAATTTCAATAAGTTCCTTTGTTAATTTACCTTCTGCCAGGCCAATTTCATAGGGACTCCCACTAAGGTAAATTTCCCATAAGCCAAAGTTATTTTTCTGAAGATAATCATCGGCTATTTTATAAGAATTTTCTCCTGTTTTAATCCTCTTCAGAGTATCTAGCGAAACTGATTCAACATCAGGAATTCGAATATTTGTGAAGTATAAAAAAATCAAATAATAAGTAGCCAAAAACAGAGCAAAATAAAATAATACTTTGCCAAATCTTCGCCTCGATTTTTTCATTTTACTTTCCTTAAGCATTATTGATGTCCTCCAATAAACTTTTGAGATTAACGAATTCACTGGATGTGATTAAGGCACTCAAACTCACTCCCAATGCACCATGCAAATTTAAATTTTGTCCTGTTAAAAACAGGTTAGGAATTTTTGTACGATGCGACACATAATTTGAAACCACATTATTATAATCGCTTATACGCCCGTACATGGAACCATCGCTGTTTCCTATATAGTCTCTAAAACTCAATGGAGTTGATATATTTATCTCTTCAATTTTATCTTTGAAACCACTGAACTTTTCTTCTACCAAGTCGATGAGTTTTCCGGCCTTTTCTTCCTTCCATTTATGATAATCTTCACCTCGTGTTCGTTTGGTAGTATCCGACCATTTTATAACCTCATCAAATTTCATGGCGGTTAATATTTGAACACAATTACAATATTTATCGTTGGCACTTAAAGGAGGTGTTTGCAGGAAAAAATGTTCGGGCCATTTTTTTTCGTCATAATACGAAGGGTACCAAACATCATTTTGCCTGAAATACTGATAGTTATGATTAATATATTCAAAACTATCGTCTTTCATTTTAAGATGTACAGCAAAAGAAGAGATAGTGTTTTTCATATTCTTCATCCTCTTTCGATAAATCTTTTTTATTTTACCATCTTCAATCAGATCCATGGTATTAGCAGGATGAATATTCGAAATAAATTTGTCGGCATAAAACTTTTCTTCCTTATGCGTTTCAACACCAATAAGTTTTTCATCTTCAAATAAAAACTCTACAACCTTTTGACGATTTAAGATGGTTCCTCCAAATTCTTCTATCGAATTGGCTAATGACTTGGCAATTTGATCGCTATCACCAATAAGCCTGAAAGAACTAACAATAAAATAGTTACTCACCAGGGCATGAACATAAAATGGAGTTTTATCCTTTTCACCCACATAATCGAAGTTAAGTGCTGCCAGGTAGTTTTGGATATTTATGTCAGGACTCAAATCTTTAAGCACCTCATAGGCACTTCTCATCAGTATATTATCGTCGCTGTTTTCTTCAGGATGATTGAGATTATAAAGCGCTTGTGAATCGATAGCACGGTTAACCAGATAATAATAACGCTCGATAACTGCCTCATTACCCGGAAAATATTCCAAAAATTGTTTTTTATAATTATCCCAGCCCATGGGGATTTTATATTCTGTTCCGGCAATATTTACTACTTCAAAACCATCAACATCAAGTCTTTTATAGGAAATATCATTTAGCAAATTGAAATACTTAAATATTCTATTGAGCATTTGCCCTTCTTCCATGCTACCAAGGTAGTGCATACCGGTGCTGAAGTTACATCCAAACCTCCTGAAACTTTGCAGAGTACCACCAAGTTTTGAATTTTTTTCCAAAACCAGAACCTTGTGACCTGCCTTGCTGAGTATGTATGCCGTTTGAAGTCCGCCCAAACCGCTTCCTAGTATGATAAAGTCGTATTTATTATCCAAATTTTCCTTTTTTTAGAGTACAAATATAGACAATTATGCAGATGAGATTTTTCAGTATTACACCGTAATTATTACCTAAATAATGTTTTACGCTTACTACATAAATGATTTATTTCGGCTAAATTATTATTCTGTTTTATGCATAATTGTAGCACTTGCTTGTGCCGTAGGCATAATAACCAAATCGTTAATATTAACGTGTTTTGGAGTATTGGCAACATATAATACCGCATCGGCAACATCCTCAGGATGAAGCGGTTCGAAGCCTTTATAAACTGCATCGGCCTTTTCTTTATCACCATGAAAGCGTACAATGGAGAATTCTGTTTCCACGGCACCTGGAGCAACCTGACTAACTCTTATCCCATGTTTTACAGCATCCATACGCATACCTTTAGTAATTGCGTCAACAGCATGTTTTGTAGCACAATAAACATTACCGTTAGGATAAACTTCCTTGCCTGCAATGGAACCAATGTTTATAATATGGCCGGATCCCTGCTCAATCATCATTGGTAAAATTTCTCTGGAAATATAAAGCAAACCCTTTACATTGGTGTCTATCATTTTATTCCAATCGTCGTAATCACCATCCTGAACGGTATTTAGTCCCGAGGCAAGACCGGCATTATTTATTAAAATATCTATTGTTCGATTGTTGTCCTTTAAACTCTTAACTGCCTTTATTACAGCATCCTTATCTCTAATATCGAAAGTTAAACTGCTTACTTCAACCGAATATTTACTTTTAAATTCTTCTTCAAGTTTCGATAATCTTTCTCCTCTTCTTCCTGTAAGAATTACATTATGATTATTTTTTGCGAATAATTCGGCACATGCCAAACCTATGCCACTTGTGGCTCCACTAATCAGTACTGTTTTTTGCATTTTTCAAACTTTTTTTAAAAGCCCGAAATTATGAAAAAAATCAGTTATTTATCGGCTTAAATGGTATTTAATTCCTGCTATTGCCCAAATACCGGGTTGTAAAATATTCCCAATATCGTAATATTGCTCATTTAAAAGGTTGGAAGCAGAAATATTAAACTCAAAATTTTTGTATAGGTAAATGAGTTTCAAATTAAGTAAACCTATTGTTGAATATTCAGTTTGCTGAGAAGTTTGGTAATCGATATAAGAACCGTTTCTTTTTTGAACCGACAAACTCCATGAAGCGCTCAAATTATTGAAAATATTGTGATTTATATAAGCATTGAAATTATGCCTTAAAAAATCGAGGGCGTATAATGATATTATTTCAGTATTCTGTTTTTCAGAATTCAACCAGGTATACTTCAATCCCCAATAATTAATGAATTTTATTTTTGGCTGATGGTTTATGGAGGCAGAAATACCATAAGTGTTGAGTTGAGTAAGGTTTGCACTTTGCCATTTTTCCTCGGGGGAATACTTTATCCAGTCGATAATGTTGTTTCCCTTGCGGTAAAATCCGGAAACTGAACAATTGATATTTTTGTAGAAGAATTTAAAACCCGCCTCTGTGCTTATTGAAGTTTCCGGTTTCAAATCAGCATTAGGTGTGTTTGTGGGACCCTGATAATAAAGATCGGTAAAAGTTGGAATTCGAATTGCCTTATTGGCAGAAGCAAAAACTTTAATATGTTCGTTAATAAAGTAACCCATATCAATACCTGGTGAAATATGAGTGCCAAAATCATTATTGTAGAACATAGAAAAGCCTGCAGAAATACTGAAATTATTTTTTATATAAAATTGATTGGCCGAAAGGCTGATATTATTACGGTTTTTACTTTTGGTATAGAAACCGTCGGAATTATTAATAAAAATAGTGTCGTTCATGCTTTCGCCCAGAACATTACTAACAATTCTCTCGGTTTTATAATTAATACCAATAGCCGTCTTCCCTACGATGGATTCGAAGTTAATTCCTGCATCAACGCCTGCTATGTCTGTTCGGTGGTAATTGTGACCAGCATAGGGATAAATTCCGGAAGGAGTTGGAAAACCTGCTGTATCAGAACCATTTATATAAATATCTCCCTGCTTTACATACCAATCATTATCTTCTCTGAAAAGTTCAAATCTGTCGTAGTTACGGCGCCAATAAACATTGGATTTGAATTTTATTTTACTTCCTGTTTCATAGCTTAAAGAAGTAAAATATGTTCTGATATGTTCATATTGATCGGGATATTTTGAAGTGTAGAATGAGTTTGCTCCAAAGCCCTTATCGAGTATTCCAATGTTTAAATTAATAAGGTTTGTTCTCTTTTTAAAGGAGGAGTTATGGTTGAAATTAACAATATTGAAATCGGTATTTCTCATATATCCATCCGATCTTTTCATGGAAGCAGAAGTTTTATTTGACACATTTCCCACATTATATGAATATGCTAATCTTGCTGCCATAAAAGCATATTGTCCTCCTGAAAGGGAAACACTCAAGGCTTTATTTGAGTTTTGATTTGTAATAATATTCAAACCTCCTGAAAAGGCATTTGCTCCAAACCATCTTGTTCCGGGACCATCAAAAATTTCAATCTTTTCAATATCATCCAGATCGATGGCCTGGTTTAAGTTATGATGTCCTGTTTGTGGGTCGTTCAAGGAAATCCCGTTTATCATAATCAATCCCTGGTCGAAACCACCACCACGCAAACTTATGTCGCTTTGTACTCCCATAGCACCACGACTTCTGATGTCGGCACCTCCATAAATTTTCAATAGTTCGTCTACTGAATTTACCGTTGATTTCTGTATTTCATTTCTCGAAATCACCTGAACAGTTCTTGATATATTCCTGAATTCCACAGGATTAGAGGGAGAGATTATTTCCTGCTCCTGAAGAACTATAGTATCATCCAAAGTTTGAGCATCGACAGAAAATATAAATAGCAAGGAAAGAAAAAATATATATAAGTGTTTCATTTATGTCTTTTTAAAATAAGTCGGCAAAACTACACTTTTGACATAAAATGAAACTCAAAAATTTCTGGTTTTTTTATAAAATATATCACCCAAAATAATGATGATTGTATTTGAAAAGGGATTTACCAGGATTATTTTTTTAGGGTCTCAAGATACAAATCTTCAACTTTCTTTCTGGCCCAATCGGTTTTTCTAAGAAACTTAAGACTTGATTTAACAGAAGGCTCATGAGTAAAACATCTTATATTTATAAGTAAACCAAGTTGTTCCCAGCCATAATATGACTGAAGAAACTCAACAATATCAACCAGTCGGATTCCATGCAATGGGTTATTGATTTGACTTTGATCTTCGGTATTACTTTTCACTTTTTTCTAATTAATGATTCTATTTCCTTCTTTTACTTTTCTTATTGGCGATTTTATCACCCAAAGATTGAGGTTTTTTATATTTTTTCTTTTTCCTCAAATAAGATCCTCCCTGGTTAGTTTTGGTGTTTTTCTCTAATTTTTCATGATAAGCACCTCCTGCAGACTTTTTCCTTCTGACATTCTTACCCGGGAAACTTATTTCTTTAAGCCTTGGCTTTTCATCAGGACTTAATTCATAGGAAATTTCAACTTCTTCAGGAAACTCAATTAATACTATTTCCTGACCCATTAATGTTTCTATAGCCTCTTTATTCTGGATTTCCTTTTCGGTAAAAAACAGCAATGACTTTCCAAGTTTTTCCGCTCTTCCGGTTCTTCCAATGCGGTGCATATAATTCTCAGGGAAGGCAGGCACATCAAAACTTATAACATGAGTAATATCTTGTAAATCAAGCCCTCTGGCAATAACATCAGTTGCAATAATAATTCTGTTCTTGCCTTCTTCAAATTGCTTTATGGATCTGTTTCTATAATTTTGTGCTTTATTGGAGTGTATAATACAGGTTTCGTTACCAAAATCATCTTCCATATTTTCGAAAACCAAATCAGCATTTTTCTTGCCTGAAACAAAAACCAGTGTTTTGGCAAATTCCTCTTTGTCTTTGAGTAAATATTTTAAAAGATTAACTTTAGTGAAGAAATTTTCTGCCTGATAACTTTGTTGCAAAATATTGTCGAGAGGAGTTCCACTGAGGGCTATGGAAATTTTCTCAGGTATGGTAAAATACTCATTTATAAGTTCATCAACATCCTCGGTCATTGTTGCCGAAAACATAAGGTTTTGTCTTTTCTCCGGAAGCAAATGAAAAATATTAGTGATTTGTGTTCTGAAACCCAGGTCAAGCATAACATCCACCTCATCGATGATTAGTTTATTTATGGATTTCAATTGGAGAACACCACTGGCAGCAAGATCGTAAAGCCTACCGGGGGTGGCAACAAGTATGTCACATCCCTGAGCAACATATTGTTTCTGTGTGTTAATGTTTACTCCTCCGTAAACACCTAATATTCTGTGACTTAAATATGTGGTATAAGTTTTTATTTGTTCTGCCAATTGTATAACAAGTTCCCTGGTTGGCGCTATTATTAAAACTCTCGGATTAATTTGATTGGAGAATTTCAAGTCCTGTAAAACAGGAAGCATAAATGCCAGGGTTTTACCCGTACCAGTTTGGGCAATGCCAACAAGGTCCTTTCCCGAACGAATAACCGAATAGGATTCCTTTTGTATTGGGGTCATCTTTTGGAAGCCCAAATCATTTATTGCATTAAATAGTTGCTTGGAAAGTTTAATATTCTCGAAATCGTTCATGGCAGATGTAATTATCGGCAAAAATAGGACTTTTAATGACATGAGAGTGGTTTGTGTTTCGAGATACGGGTTGCGAGTTGCGGGGTGCGGGTTGCGGGTTGCGGGTTGCGAGTTACGAGCCTGTGACTTTTGTCATTTTCGAACGACGAAGGAGAGAGAAATCTCCGAATGTTGCGGGTTACAGGCTTGCCTGCCGTGCTCCTACGCTGAAGCTTTGGCGCAAGCGTAAATGAAATGTAGGCAGATTGCGGAAATTTGTTCTACGTCTCATGTTGCAAGTTGCAAGTTGCAGGTTCGTTAACAACATGTCCATTCCTAAATTTGTTTTTAGCCTAAACACTTAGTGTTGCTTCGTGTCTTCGCGTCTTGGTGGCAATAGAAAAGCCATTACTTTCAAAGAATATTAATTTTATAGCCACAATCCCGAAAACTTTCGGGACTAAGTCTCTAAGCCTCACAAAGGGCTGAAGGGCAGTAATTTAGTTGGTTTCTATTTTAACAACTCATCCACGTTTACGTTTTTAATGAATTAACTTTATTGGACTTTATGAACTCTAGGCATCAAAAATCCATTGTGTCATTCGATCTCACCTAAGGTAAGAGAGGAACAATCCAGCAACTGGCGGATGAAGTCTCCCATGTTTATGGGAAATAGTTACTCGTTGGGTTTAACAAGAGTATCAAACTAATTTTTAGAAGAATTTTGAAAACTAAAAGGAAAAATCACCTTAGATGCAATTGGTTTCCCTTTCGAATATGCAGGCCGCCAGGCTAATAGTAACTTGGCAACTCTCAAAGCCTCTTCGTTTATATCATCATATTCACTGCCTCTTAATATATTGTATTTAAATGGGTTACCGTTTTCGTCAACATAAATTTCCACATAAACAGTAAGTTTCTTCTTTAATTTATGTACAGAATTAGGGGCTCTGAGTGACATTGCAAATGTTGTATATATACCTTTAGTGCCACCTAAATAGGATGCATTTGTATCAACCATTACAAACTCTCCATCTTTGCTTATTCCAGTTGATTTAACTTCACCATAATTTAGTTCACTGGAATTATCAGAAAGAAATGACAAATAATTATATTGTATATAATTTATATAGAGAGGAAGAAATAAATCAGGGGTAATATATGGGTAATAAACTTTTTGGTTTTTATTATAGTTTTTTGAATAGAGGTATTTGTCTTTTTTAAAGAAATCTGAATAAATTGTAGTATCATTTATTTTGCAGGCCCATTCTCCAAACTTTTTTCGTTTTACTAAATATCCTGAAATAGTGTAATTTACATCATCAGGTGAAAACATCAATGTATGCTTCCAGTAAGTTGAATCTTTATCTAGCAGACTATTTCCTGATTCATCATTATAATTTTTGATTTTAAAATCCTCATCCGAAAACTGAATACGGCTTTTTGTATTCCCATTTTCATAGTAAGTAAAAATATCTCCGATAAGGATATTTTTATCAAAATTCATTTTCTTGCTAATAATTCCATTGGGATAGTAGAAAGTAAATTCGCCTTGCTTTAGATTGTTAATATAGTTGCCTCTTGCAATTACTAAAGAATTATTTATGGAATCAGTAAAATTAATGATTTTGCCCTTTTGTGTTTGTAAGTAAACGATTTTTCGAATGTAATGGGCATCTTCGGCATTAGAATTTTTCCATTTATTATTGAAATATAAATATTCCGTGTTTTGAGATTGAGAAACTAACTGAATGCCAATAAACAATAAAAGTAGTACAAGGTTTTTCATTATTGAGAATAAAAATTTTGGATTGTATTAATAAATTATTTTACAAATCTATAAAATTTGATATTTTTTACAAATTAATTTATTTCAACAACTCATCCACATCGAAAGTGATAGGTCTGTCTTTTTGAAAATCGTAAAGTGTAAGTTGACGAAGATTATAATAACTCATCCAATAATTCATTAGCGAACTATAATAACCTTTTTTCGAATTATCGTTATCTATTTGAGCATTATTGAGTTCTAAAACATCATTCACTTTACCAATCATATAACGCTTTTGGGTAACATCGAAACGTTTTTGTGCAACGGTATCCGACTTGGCTGCTATATATAATTGTTTTTTCTGCATATTAAATTGCATTACTTCGATAAAAATATTTTGTTCGAAGTCTATTTTATCCTGTTCAACAGAAGTTTGAACAAGTTCCATACTCGACTCGGCCATTTTAATTCTTCCTCTGGCTTCTCCCCAATCAAGAATAGGAACTGTAATACCCACCGAAACTCTTTCTTCATCCAAAGGATTTCTATATGAATCGGGCACATTGTCGCTCGACTGGGTGAGTCCGAACATAGCAAAGATATCAGCATCAAAGCGACCATCAAGTTTTGCTCTGTTAAGATTGCTTTCTGCTTCAAGCAAACGCCTTTTGAATTCAAGACCTGAGGATGTGTTTGTTTTGGCCTGGTCGATGGCTGTTTGAACAGGAACATCAAAATGCTCAATATTAGTTGGAGGTACCAACTCGATTTCATCGGTCGACTTCAAACGCAAATACGATTTAAAAGTGAATAGTTTATTCTCATAATCAAGTTGCGAAAGTTCGACAGAAGATTGTGCTTTTAAAAGATTCAACTCCAGTTGCAGCAGTTCGTTTTCAGCAATTTTCCCTAAAGTATACCTTCCTTTTGCTATGCGATATAAAGTATCGTAATTGGATTCATTTTTCTTTGCGATTTCCAGTTCCACCTGTGCCAGCAATAAAGTAAAAAAGTGTCTTAAAGCAGTAATTGCAACAGTTTCGTTAGTTTCAATATATGACCTTCTGGCTTCATCGTATTTCATGGGTTCTATCAATTTATCCCATTTATAACTATTGTACTTAAACAGAGGCTGACTGAATCCAATGTTTATCATATTAGTAAGATAACTTGTTGTTGAAGTATCGGGCAAAAAGTTATCCAGCCTTTTGATTCCTGAACTAATAAAAAACTCACCTCCTGTAAGTCCCACTTTTTGGTTAATGGACAAGTCTACTGAATAATCAGTAAAACTTTGGGATGTATAAACTGAAGTTCCGTCCTGACCTTGTACAGCATTAATACTTCGGTTTATATTTGGTAAGGTTGCATTCAATCGGATACCGGGTAAATATTGAGCTTTAAAAGAGCGGAAACTCCAATAACTTCTTCTAAAAGTATGTTTTGCAATAAGTGCGTCGGGCGATTGTTCCTGTGCCAGTTTAATAACTTCTTCAAGAGTATACTTCTTTGTTTGCTGAGCAATTAAACTATTTGATTTAGAGTTAGTTCCTATTATTAATATGATTAATCCCAAAAAGATAATCTTTACATTTTTTAATGTTTTCATATGTTAATAATTTATCTTTAACCGAAACATGTTCGCTTAAGCGGGCATATAAGTTCGTTATATTTAATGAATAATAAACAAGTTACAATATTAACTAAATTTTTTGCTTTTTCGTGCCAGAAAGTAGAACATAATTGGAATAAAATATAAACTTATAATGGTTCCAATTATGAGGCCTCCCATAATCGACAATGCCAGAGGTAATTGTAATTCTACACCAATGCCATTGAAAAATAATAAGGGTGTAAGGGCTAATACTGTTGTTAGGCTTGTCATAACTATTGGGTACAATCTTCTTTTACCTCCTTCAAAAATTGCATTTTCAATTGACAAACCACTTGCAAAAGACTTTTTAATGGTATCTATTTTAATTATAGAATCGTTAATAACGATACCTGCCATAACAATTATTCCCAGGGCCGACATTATATTTAGAGAAGAATTGAAGATGTATAAGAAAAACAATGCTCCGCTAATGTCAAATAGAATTTCCAACAATATTATTATCGGTAATAACAATGATTCAAATTGTGCTGCAAGTATTAAATATAGTAGAATTAGTGAAATGGAAATCACTTTCATGAATTCATTAAAAAGTTCATTGCTATGGTAAACGCTTCCTGAATATGTTAACTGGACATCTTTTTCATTTTCAAATATTTTTTCCATAGTATTTTCAAATGCCTTAGTGTTTGTTTCTCCCAATGGGGAAATGCGGCAATACTCTCCTTTATCATCAGCACTTATTGATTTTAACTTTCGCCTTAATTTGTACTCAACTAGTGAGTTTAATGGTATATCTGCATTGTTTTTGTTTTTTATACTAATGCCTGAAAGAAGTTCACTTGGATTACTTTTTTTATCCAGTAAAATTATCTCGACTACTTTATATCCAAACTGCAATTCGTTGATGGAGTTACCCCCAAACAATAATTTTAACTTTGAAACTACGGATGTAATTTCCACATTGTAAAGCAAGCATTTGTCGCGTAATAAATATAGTTCGTATTCAAGTTTATTTATGGCAATTTTATTCAACTCGGAAGAGTGATTTTTGTCGATTAAACTATTGATTTTAATTGCGAAATCAGTATTAATTGCCTGATTGTTTTCTTTTCTCAAAATGGCTTGAACAGCCTCTGTATTAGGATTGAATACGGATTGGAAAATATTTTCAGAGGGATATATTTTAAGATTAGCCAGGGGATAATATTTTTTTGCTTCCAAAAGTATTTTACTGCTTAATTCAGAGGTATTTATAATCCTATCGAAATTCAAATATAAAGTTGAAGTATTTGTATTTTGATTTGGGTTTTCGCTCAATAAGAATTGTGTTTTTCCTATATATGATGAATATGATTTTTCATTTAAATTGAGTTGGTTAATAAACTGCAGTGTCCTTTTATTATTTTCATCTAAACTTATTGGCTCATTCCAGTCGATGTCAATCATAATATCTTTCTGATGAAAATCGGGAAACTTTTGTTTTTCAACATATTTGAATAAAATTATTCCAATGGGTATCAGCATGAAGAATAAAATCAAACTAAGGATTTTCTTATTCATTAAAATTGTCAACAGTCGCTCATATACTCCTACAAACCCATGTGGCTCGGAGGATATTGAAGTGTTTTTCATTAATAAATAGTATAGTACAGGAATCACCATTATGCTTACCAAAAGAGATATTCCAAGGCTAATACATATTGTTATAGCCTGATCGTAAAAAATTGCACCGGCAATTCCACTCAGCGCAATTAATGGAATAAAAACAGCGCAAGTTGTTAAAACAGAACTTATTAAGGGCCGAATAACTTCGTTGGTTCCCTTAACAGTTGAATCGAAGGCGTTAAAACCCTTTAAACGGTATTGGTTAATATTATCGATAACTATGATAGAATTATCAATCATTAATCCAACGCTAAGTATTAAACCAGAGAGTGAAATTATATTTATGGAAATATTTGCCAGATTAAGGAAGAAAAACGAGATTATCAGCGAAACAGGAATGCTCAGTGAAATAATAATTGTTAAGCGGGCCTGCTTAATAAAAATCCACAAAATCACCATAGCGAGCAATATTCCAAGAAGCAAGGTTTGCATTAAATTATTCATAGAATAATCCAGCAGTTTTGTTTGATCACGACCAATATCAAATACTAAATTTGGCCTCAGTTCTCTGAAGCGATTCACCTCTTCACCTATCGCTTTCTTTATGTCCTGCATTCTGGCATCGGCTTGTTTATATACTGCCAGAGAAATCGCTCTTTTACCATTTTGAAAAAACATACCGTCACCCGGGTTCAGACTAGTGTGAATATCCGCAATTTCTCCAAGCGATATTAATAAGCCATTTTTATTTATACTTATTTTTTTTATGTCTTCTATACTTTTAATGGGATTTTCAATTCTTAAAGTATATGTATAATATCCATCCCTAAAGGATAAACTACTGCTTTGAAATTTGCTTTTTGATATGGCATTTTCAATATCCAGAGTGCTAATACCCAGACTGTAGAGCATGTCGATTTTAGGCTCAATCAATATTTCTTCCTTATCTATACCACTAATATCTACTAATGAAACTTCATCGAGTTGTTCGAGTCGTTTTTTTATGATGAGGTCGGTATATTCACTTAATTGCTTAAAAGTGTTATTGTTGTCGAAAAAAGATTCCTTAGGGGTGATGCTAATATAAAAAACCGGAATATCCGAAGGTTTTGCTTTTGTAACTCTTGGCCTTTCAAGGTCCTTCGGGAAGTAATTTAGAGAGGCGTCAATTTTTTCGTTTACTTCAATAAATGCATAATCGGTATTTATTGAATGGGAAAAATGCATATTGATTTCAGAAGATCCATCTTTGGTAATACTTTGTATGTCAGAAACTCCATTTACCTGCATTAGTTCACGTCTTAGTGCTCTTACAATGGAGTTTTCCAAATTTCTGGCATCCACATTGGGATAGTTAAGCGAAACCTTAATATTGGGAATATCAATATCGGGCAATAATGAAACAGGCATGGTGAATAATGAGGCTAGTCCGAGTACTGAAATAGCCAGAACACTCATCAGAACAGCAATGGGCCGTTTTGTTAAAAAGTCTAACATTTTATGGCTTGTTTTGTATTACCACCGATGCTTCATGAGCAAGATTTAATGCTCCGCTAATAATAACAGTATCATTTTCTTCGAGACCTTTTGTTACAATATAAGAGGTTTTATTTTCGCTTCCGGTGCTTACATAATTCCAAATGGCTTGTCCGTTATTATAAGTAAATACTACCTGCCTGCCTGATCGTAATATTAAAGCACTTTTTGGTATAACCAATTGATTATGTATAATATTCTCAATTATAACTTTGACATTCATACCTGATACCAGGTCGAACTTATTGTTTCGCTTATTATCGACTTTTGCTTTAATTTTTATGAGGCCGTTTTCATCAACCACAGGATTAATTTCAATTATTTTTCCATTGAATAAAATACTGTCGTTTGCAGTTGGAATAATTTTTATTTGTTGACCAATATGAATTTTTGATAATTCCTTTTCAATAATATTAAAGTTGACGTTAAAATCATTAGAACTTATTAAGGTACAAAATGGATCGCTGCCGGATATGAAATTATAATTCTGAGTTTTAATTTCTGCAATTTTTCCTGAAAAAGGTGCTTTTAAGAGTGTATTTTCAAGATCAAGTTTTGCTGATTTCAGGTTCAACAAAGCAATAGTATATCCACTTTGAGATTTCAGGTTTTGTAATAGCGAATTGTTCACACTATTGGTATCGTCTTCTTTTCCTCCAAAGCCAAGTAAGAGTGAGGACAATTCGTTTTCAGCATTTTTAACTGCCTCTTCTGCTTTTTTCAAATTTATTTGTTGCTGTTGGCTTTCCAGTTTAGCAATAATATCACCCTTTTTTATTTTTTCGCCATTGGCAAAATTTACTTTTTCAAGTGTTCCACTAGTTCGAAAACGCAGTTCCACCAATTGCTTTGCTTCCACCAAACCATTTGAAATAGTTTGAAGAGCAAAAGTTTGCGGTTTTATTATTTGTACACTAACGGGGCTTGGTTTTGCGTTAACATCATTATTTTCCGATTCATTTGTTTTAGAGACCTGCTCTGAACAGGAAAACACAAAGATAATGGCAAGCAAACCAACACTTTGGATTATTTTGTTTTTGACCATTACTATTGTTTGTTGAGTTTGTAACAAATATAAGCAAAATATAATTAAGATTAAGGAAATACATTTTTTTTAAAATAACATCTACCACAAGAATATTACTGATGGATTTTGCAACTATAAATACTTCACAAACCTACATAATGTAATATATTAATTATTAAACACATAGGCCTTAATTTTAACTGATGACGAATATTTTTATGACAGGGAACCCAAATAAAAAAGCCAACCCATATAAGGCTGACTTTCTGTATTTGATTGGATAAATGCCGTTTTGGTAATGTTTATGAACGACACTTAGTTAGCAGGGATTTTACTCATTTTTTAATTCCATTTTCATCAGATTTTTTGTATTTCCTCAAGTTTATTTATAATTAGTTTTCTTCTTTCTTCAATAGTATATGGATTTAAATGACATTCAATTATTTCATCTCTTGATGAATGAGATAATATTTGCTTACTCATTTCTTTTAAGAAAATTTGAACATCATTTTCGGCCTTTTTCACATCCTCAACTAATTCTAAATTATTGTCAATTAAATATATAATATCTTCGAAATCATGAGAAGTTCTTGGATCACTACCTCTTTTTTTAAATGCTTCCCATTTTGTTGCAAGAAATAAACTAATCGGTAATATCTTGATTTTTGAATAACCAATTGTTACAATCAGGGCTTTTTTAAAACCCGGTTTAAGCCATCTGTTTGTGGGGCCTAATGGAGTTTCTTCATATGGGATAAAATCAATTAATATGTCATCAAATAAATACCGGTACATTATTTTTTCCTCATATGCCGGAAAGATATTTTTATCTGCTAATTTAATTCTTAACTGATCCATCTGAGAATAAGTGCTTATTTGAACCGATATATCAATATCCTTTGTTGGCCTTGGTTGCTCTGCTCCCTCATCTGTTCCATATAAACTAATTATAGCTCCACCAACATAAATTACTTCATCATTAAGTTCTTTTAAGGCTGAAGCTACTTTTTCAACTATCTTTAAATTGATTATTTTATTTTTGAGCATATTCAATTCTTTCCTTTAACATTTCATAAGCAATATTTTGCTCTCGTACTTTCCCAATCCTGATTGCATCTGTTAATGCCATTAATTCATAATATTTATCATCTCTGAGACAAGCATCTGGGATGTTAGGGTGAAGAGGATTTATTGCTTGTCCCCTTATTCTACCTTTTCCATAGGGCCAGATATACTTATCCTCACTCATTATTATATTCTTTAAAGGAGATGCTGTATGTGCAGTTGCAATACCTCTTGCCAATGCACCCGGTTGTTCTGGATACACATATTTTAGCCCGTATTTTAAAAAATCCAAAAGGGCTAACTTTCTTAAAGTTTTTTTATCGCTATTTATGAGTCCGGCTATTACAGATCGGTTTATACTTTCACTTATTTCACTGGCACTAATGCCAAGTTCATATGCTAAGTCTTTCATATACCATTGTTGCCCCCCTTTACTGGCTATTTTTAAAAGAATTGCAATATCATGTGGGCGCATACCACTATGTTTTTTCATTAGATTTAGTTTAAATTTATACAAACATACAAAATAATTTTCAATTCGCGAATCGCGAATTGAAAATTTATAAAACACAGTAGTTATAAAACATATATTTAGTTTATCGAGTAAATCCTAAAATATTTTGATTATGGATTTGGACATTTATAAACTCCTTTATTATTATCACCGCAAGCACCGCAACTTTGCCCAACTCTTGTTGCTTCGTATTCACAAGTTCCATCTGCCGAAATAAATACTATTTTCTTGGGGCAATTGTTGTTAGTGCCAACTTTTGGAGGCCAGGGATCTTGTCTGGAAGTGCAGCACTCAATACATATTTTATCCCCTTTTGAATAATACGGGGAATTATGTTCACACTTACTTTTAGTAATTGTGTACTCACAATAGGTATTGCCACTTTGTACACTGTCGATTTCCAGTTGTCCGAGATCGTACCTTGTGGATGTTACATCGCAACTAGAATAAAAAATAATAAATACTAAACAACTTGTTAAAAATGCTAAGTTTTTCATAGTTTAAAATTAATGTTATTACTTTAGATTGAGTATTATACCAAAAGTAATACAAGTCAGGTATTTTGTCAAGTAAAAATTTATATTAAAAAAAAAGCAATTAACTTGGTAAGCTATTTTTAATCAATTACATATAATATAAGGGATGCTAATCAAAACGAAAGACTGTAAAAATTCAAATCACAAGATAGTTGGGCAACTACCAAAAAGAAAACCCGTAACACTTTAATTAAAAAGTAATTACGGATTTCTTCAGTACTCGAGGCGGGACTTGAACCCGCACGACCGCAATGGTCATTGGATTTTAAGTCCAACGTGTCTACCAATTCCACCACTCGAGCATCCTTATACTCACAGGTTTTAAACCTGGTGAATGTTTTCAAGAAAAAAACCCGATCCCCAAATTCAGGATATCGGGTCTTATGAGCGGGAAACGAGACTCGAACTCGCGACCCCGACCTTGGCAAGGTCGTGCTCTACCAACTGAGCTATTCCCGCATCAAAAATTTCGACTGTTAGCCTCATTTTTGGAGGTGCAAATGTAAAACTTTTTTCAATAAACAAACAAAAAAATTGATTTTTTTTCGCTTTTATCCCCCAAGTAGTTTTTTTATCTCATTTAACTTCATCAAGGCTTCAACGGGAGTGAGCGTATCTATATTGGTACTTAGGATATCATCCTTTATCTGATGCAGCAAAGGATCATCCAGTTGTATGAAACTCAATTGGAAATCATCTGCCTTTGGCATACTCTTTACCTTCTTGTTCAACTCCTGATTATTCCTGCTTTTCTCAAGTATTGCCAGCATTTCCTTTGCTTTGACCAATACGCTTCCCGGCATACCGGCCATTTCAGCAACATGAATACCAAAACTATGCTCACTGCCTCCTCTCTTCAGTTTCCTGAGAAAGATAATTTTGTTGCCAATTTCCTTAATGGCAATGTGGTAATTTTTTATGCGTTCCATAGTCGAAGCCATGGCATTTAACTCATGATAGTGTGTTGCAAACAGAACTTTCGGGCGGTAAGCACCATGATTATGTAAAAATTCGGTGATCGACCATGCTATGGAAATACCATCATAAGTGCTTGTGCCTCTGCCTATTTCATCTAAAAGAATAAGACTTCTGTTGGAAATATTATTCAGAATACTCGCAGTTTCATTCATTTCTACCATAAAGGTAGATTCGCCGGAAGAAATATTGTCGGAGGCTCCTACACGTGTGAAAATCTTGTCGACCAAACCAATTTCGGCTTTTTTAGCCGGAACAAAACAACCTATCTGTGCCATTAAAACTATTAAAGCCGTTTGCCGCAACAATGCCGATTTTCCCGACATATTTGGTCCGGTAAGTATAATTATCTGCTGAGTTTCATTATCCAGAAAAATATTGTTGGCAACATAGGACTCTCCAACTTTCATATTTTGCTCGATAACCGGATGCCTTCCCGCTTCAATGTTTATTGAATACATTTCATTCAGCTCGGGCTTATTATATTTGTTTTCCCTTGAAACTGTGGCGAACGACATCAAACAATCCACAGCAGCAATAACCGAAGCGTCTATTTGAATTGGTTTTACAAATTCTGCTGCATAGGCTACAATTTGATCGAATAAGCGCTGTTCGAGAACCAGTATTTTTTCCTCAGCACCCAGAATTTTTTGTTCGTATTCTTTTAATTCTTCGGTAATATATCTTTCCGATCCGGTGAGGGTTTGCTTACGGTGCCACTCACCCGGAACCTTATCTTTATGTACGTTGGTTACTTCAAGGTAGTAGCCAAAGACATTATTATAACCTATTTTAAGTGAAGGGATTCCGGTATTTGCCGATTCCCTTTCCTGAATTTTTTTCAAATAATCTTTACCCGAATAAGCTATTGCCCTGAGTTCATCAAGTTCTTCTGAAACTCCCTTCTCAATAACTTTCCCTTTGCCAATAGACATAGGCGGCTCTTCAACCAAAGTGGTTTTAAGTTTTTCAATCAGACTATCACAATGGTTAAGTTGATCCGACATTTTTATCAATTGCTCAAAATCACTTTCAACCAAATTCGATTTTATTTCTTCTACTGCCTGCAGCGATCTCAACAATTGGGCAAGTTCCCTGGGGCTTATTCTTGCTGTGGCAACTTTTGAAATCAATCGTTCAAGGTCGCCAATCTTTTTTATTTGTGTGTTTATTTTATTTCTTAACTGTGCATTGCTTGTGAAAAACTCAACAACATCCAGCCTCGACTCAATTTTTGCTTTATCCTTCAGGGGCATACTTATCCATCGTCGCATCATGCGAGCTCCCATGGGAGATTCGGTTCTGTCGATAACATCTATTAACGACAATCCATCAGGATTTAAACTAAAAAGTAATTCCAGATTACGCATGGTAAATCTGTCGAGCCAAACATAATTTCCCTCATCCAGTCGGCTAATACCATTTATATGGTCTAATTTATCGTGGTGTGTTTCAAAGAGATAATGTAAAATGGCTCCCGCTGCTATTATTCCCAATGGCATATTTTCAATGCCGAAGCCTTTTAGGGAAGTTGTATTAAAATGTTTAATTAGCAAATCGTCGGCAAACTCGTTGGAAAACACCCAATCGTCGAACACAGAAATATAGTAAGCATCGCCAAAGCGTTCAATAAATTTTGTTCTTTTTTGCCTTTGAACAACTACTTCCGATGGTTGCAATCCTTGAATTAATTTATCGATATACTCATTATTCCCCTCGGCAATAAAGAATTCGCCTGTTGAAATATCCAGGAAGGCAATGCCATTTGAGCCAATTTCCTGATGTATTGCTGCCAAAAAGTTATTCTTTTTTTGCTCCAGAACATTGTCGTTAAGCGAAACCCCCGGCGTAACCAGTTCTGTTACACCACGTTTTACAATTGTTTTTGTGAGTTTTGGGTCTTCCAGCTGATCACAAATAGCAACCCGGTAACCGGCTCTAACAAGTTTTGGAAGGTAGGAATCGAGTGAGTGATGAGGAAAGCCTGCCAGTTCAACATATGCTGCGGCTCCATTTCTTCTTTTTGTTAAAACAATTCCCAGGGCTTTGGAAGTATTGATGGCATCTTCACCAAAAGTTTCATAGAAGTCGCCTACCCTAAAAAGCAATAAAGCATCAGGATACTTTGCCTTGATGTTGTTGTATTGCTTCATCAAGGGAGTTTCGGCGTATTTTTTATCAGATTTCGACATAAGCAAATACAAAAATATAAAATGACTCTTGTTAATTCACATTTTTTAATTTTGCTTTTCAACAAATATCATAATTAATGAGAAAACTTAAGTTAGATGAGTTAAACAGAATAAGTGTTGAGGATTATAAAAAATCGGAAAAACTACCATTAACACTGGTGCTCGACAATATCAGGAGCTTAAACAATATAGGATCTATTTTCAGAACTGCCGATGGTTTCAGAGTTGAAAAAATTCATTTGTGTGGGATTACTGCATGTCCTCCTCACCGCGACATACAAAAAACAGCACTTGGCGCCACCGATTCGGTAGACTGGAAATATTTTGAAAATACAGTAGATTCGATTAAGGAATTAAAGGCCGAAGGGTATATTATTTTGTGTTTGGAACAGGTAGAAGGAAGTACTTATTTGCATGATTTTAAACCCGAAAAAAACACCAAATATGCCCTTATACTGGGCAATGAAGTAAAAGGTGTTGATGATGAAATCATAGCAAATTCAGATTTTTATTTGGAAATATTACAGATAGGCACCAAGCATTCTTTTAATGTTACCATAAGTGCGGGGATAGCTATTTACGACATAGCATTGAAAATCAATTATTTAAACTTGGCGTAACCTTATTCGCTTTTAAACGTAAAAAAGAATTAAAAATATTGTTTTGCATTTAATTTAGTTCTAATTTTGCAATTACCAAAACCATGTTTATTTCAAATTTTTATTATATTTGTAAATAACAGTTTAATTGATAATAAATTATAAAATCATGAAAAGAGTTTATTCTATTTTAACAAGCGCATTATTTCTTAGCATGTTAGTTCTTCCTATGACGTTCTACGGACAGGAAGAAGCGACAGATGAAGTTAAGAAAGAGACAAAGAGTGCAAGTTTTAGCCCTTACTTATTTATACAGGGTCAATTGGGAACCAGTTGGTTTTATGGCGACCTTGCCAGGTATCAATTCGCACCTGATTTGCAAAATACACAAGTAAGTGGTGGAATTGGCGGAGGTTATCAGTTTCTGCCATGGTTAAATGCTCAGGTTAATGTACTTAGAGGATTTAACAGCGCTCATAAGAAAAACATCATTCCAAAAAATGGAATAGGAACAGGTGCTGGCACACAGCAAGATTTGAAGATGAATATGGATTATGTAAGCGGTGATATTCAGGCAGGTATAAATCTTTCTAACTTAATTGCAGGATATAAAGACCGTTTAATAACATTTGGTATTCATGGTGGAATTGGACAGACTCAATTTAACTCCAGAACTTATGATGGTGTTACTGGCAAATTTCTTGCAGGTAGAGGCAAATATGCTCCCTCAGGATCTACTTCCGAAGGAAATGGTCTTGCAAAAAGGAAAATTGCCTTAACAGTTCCTTTTGGTGCTGACATAAACGCAGCAGTTGCAGAAAAATGGGATGTATACGGAAAATATACTTATACCTGGATGGCAACAGATTGGGCTGATAATGTAAAACATGGTGAGGCAGCATTTATAAATGATTCATATGCTCAACTTAGTTTTGGAATAAGATATAAACTTATCACTAAAAGCCCAGCGAAAATGGGTAACAACTTTGATAAAGTTGAGTTGATGGCGGTTCCAAATCCACTCGAAGAGAGAGGAGATTCAGTTGCTGTTACCATTAAAGGTACTTTCCCTCCAAAATATTTCATCGAAGACGGTGTAATGTGTTTTACTCCTGTTTTAAAGTATGAAGGTGGCGAAACTGCTTTCGAACCTATGAAATTCAAAGGTGAAGACGTACAAGGTGACGGAACTCTTATCAGTTATAAAAATGGTGGTTCTTTCGTATACACAGGAAAAATTCCTTACAAAGACGGAATGGAAGTTTCAGAACTTTATGTAGCACCTGTTATATATGCCGATAATGGTACTACTTACAGCGATTGTGATGACGCACTTGCTAATGGACCAAAAGCAGTTCAGGCTGAGCCTAGAAAACTTGCTGATGGTGTAATTCACCTTTCAAAATTTGTTCGTCATAACGAAACAGAAATTGTTGCTCCTCATGGTTATGAGTTAGAAACAGTAATTACACAAACTGCAGATATTTATTTCCAGGTTAACTTAGCATATCTAAATAAGCGTCTTCCTCTAAATAAAGATGACGCAAATAAAGCAAAACTTGCTAATTCCACTTCTGATATAGAAAATGGATGGGCAGTTAAAAATATTACTATCAACGGTTGGGCATCTCCTGAAGGAGAAGAAACTTTCAACGAAGGTCTTTCTATGAGACGTGCTCAAACTGCTGAGAAATTTATGAAGAAGAAAATAGGTGAAGATGCAGAGAATATGACATTCGTTCTTAATGGAAATGGTCCTGACTGGAATGGATTTATGACTTCTGTTGAAGGCTCACAAATTGCTGACAAAAATGCTATCATAAACGTAGTTAATTCTGCAGAAGCTAGCAAAAAAGAAGAAGAAATCAGAAATATGATTCTTATCTATCCTGAATTAGAGCGTGATATTCTTCCTCCTTTACGTCGTGCTGAGATTAATGTTAATACATATGAGCCTAAGAAGCCTGCTGCACAAATTGCTGAGTATGCAACTTCTGATCCTGCTCAACTTTCGGTTAACGAAATTTTATATGCAGCCACATTAACTGATGATCTTAATACTAAGAAACAGGTTTATGCAAATGCTATGAGTCAGTATCCAAAATGCTGGAGAGCAGTTAACAATGCTGCTGCCATTGAATTGGAATTAGGTAATGTAGATGCTGCAAAAGCATTATTAGCAAAAGCTGTTGAAATGAATGAAAATTCATCAGAAGTTTATAATAATATGGGTATTGTTGCCCTTCACGAAGGTGACTTTAATGCAGCTGAAGAAAACTTTATGAAAGCTCAGGATTTAGGTGCTGATGTTACCTATAATATGGGTGTTACAAAACTTTATCAAGGCGATTACCCTAAAGCAGAAGGCCTTCTTGCCAATGCCGGTTGCGACTTCAACCGCGGTTTAGCTCAGTTATTGAACAATAACTATAGCGGAGCACAAAAGACTTTCTCTTGTGTTGAACCTCAGGATTCAGAAACTATCTACATTCAGGCAGTTGCTGCTTCTATGAATAATGATAAAGAAGCAACACTTAAGTATTTAGGCGAAGCTATTAAAGCTGATGCTAAATATAAGAAATGTGCAACTAACGATATGGTATTCTTAAAGTATCGTGACGATGCAAGTTTCCAGGCTCTTGTAAAATAAGAAATAGAATAAACTGATATATTGAAACCCGGCTTCTTTTTGAGGAGTCGGGTTTTTTTTGTGGAATATCATAATGGCTTTAATGGAATAATAATTTGTTGCCGGGTTTAAAACTTTGATAAAACTCTGGCTAATCCTAATTCCTTTTATATCTGCAAAATCTGCGACGATCAGCCAAATCTGCGTAATACCTGACTGCCATAGAGGCAGGCGCCTTCCTGTCTCGGAATCATTTTAAATGACTATCGTTACTAGAAAGTAATCCTGTGTAAACCTGTCGTATACTCCATTGATAACGCATCCACAATTAGTTGATAATGATCCTGATTATTCACGAAATCCAATTCATTGGTATCGAGTATGAGGATTTTCATATCCCTTTGATGATGCATAAAATCGAAATAACCACTTTGTATTTTATCCAGGTAGTCGTTCTGGATTTCTTGTTCATATGGTCGGCCACGATCTTTAATATTTTTTTGAAGCCTGGGTGTATCAACGTAAAGGAAAACAAATAAATCGGGTTTGGGTAGTTGAGTATGTATTATTTGAAAAAATCTGTTGTATAATTTTAATTCATCGCTGGCAAGGGTTTTGCCTGCAAATATCAGCGATTTAATTATGTAATAATCTGATATGGTAAAGGTTTTAAATAAATCCCTATCGCCCAACTGATCTTTAAGTTGCTGGAAGCGGGAAGCCAAAAACGACATTTCCAGAGGGAAAGCATACTTATCGGGTTCTTTGTAAAACTTGGGTAAAAATGCATTGTCTTCAAATTGCTCAAGAATGAGTTTTGCATTATAATCTCTGGCAATCATTTTAGCAAGACTGGTTTTTCCGGCCCCAATATTTCCCTCTATGGCAATAAAGTTATAATTCATCATTATTTATTTTTACTACCATCGATTTATCATCACATTTTTTCAATAATAAATTGTTTGACACTTTTAATTTTGGATGTATAAAGTTTGCTGCAATTTCACAAAGTGGTTCCAGCACAAACTTCCTCAAGTGTAAACGGGGATGAGGAATAATGAGTTCTGTTTCCTCAATAATATCATCATTATAATAGAGAATATCGGCATCCAGAGTTCGAGAGACATATCCTCCACCTCTATTTCTCTTTCGTCCCAGAGATTTTTCAATGCCTAACAATTCATTCAATAATTTGTTTGGAGATAAACTTGTCTCTACTTCTAACACTTCATTATAAAAATTGTTTTCCGCTTCAAATCCCCATGCTTCAGTTTCATAAACACTTGATTTACTGACAATATCACCAACCAAAGTGCTAATTTCATTTTCAGCCTTTTTAAGATAAGTCATACGAGGATTGATGTTTCCTCCCAAAAGAATAAATGCCGTATTACTATAAGTCATTTGAAAAAAATTCTCTTGGACAAAAGTAAAAATTAGGATTGTATATTTTTAAAATAATGAAATTATTTATCACGAAAATTAATTCGCTTGAGTATAGTTGAAGTTATGTAAACGCTTGAGAATATTATTTATTTTTTTTCCATAACTTTTATCGGCAGCCCATTTACCTGTGAGGTCATTTACATGTTTTGCGCTTCCTCTTTTTACAAATTTAAATCGTGTATCCACAATTTCTGTATTTAAATCCTTTGTTGTTGCATAGGCTTTAAGGTGCTGAATATGTGCTCTTATTCCTTTTCTTTCATCATCAAAAGAAAGACCTTTTACACCATTTCCTGTAACACCTAATCCACAAAAATTGTTTTGCTCAGGATGTACATCACCACCAAAACTTAAAAAACCTGTTTCCAAACACATCTGGCTAAACGCCACATCATGATTTATACCTTCTATTTTGGCTTCTTCAAAGTATAGCCTTGCAATTTCTCTGGATTTATTCAAACTTATTTCAGGATTATTATTATGTAGATAATAAGCCATATTTTCAATACTTAAAACGCCATCTCTGGCAATTTCAACTGAAGGTTTTAAGATTTCTTTTTTTATTGGAACGGCTTCTTTTTTTATGGATTTAATATCGAGGGGCTTAAGGCCAAAAAAATTATTCGAATTAACCCTTACAAAAAGCGATGGTGAGTTGTTCAGAATTATTTCAGGCTTAATACTAACAGAAAAAGTATAAGAGCCGGAACTTATCAAAAGCATTAAAAAAGCAAGTAAAATCCCTCGATTTAGTCTTGCCCTTGATATAAATTTATTCACCTTTATCATATTTTTTCTGCACGATAAAAGTCGAAATTGTTTTGCAAAATTTTACCTCTTTGCTTTTGAATTATCCACAATTTTATGTTAATATTGTAATTGATTTAATTGGCCGGAGAAAAAGTCGATTCACCGATATATTTCTGCCTCTTACCGATTTATAATAAACTAAGTAAAGGATTTTCAGTTATTTCGCATAAAAATATAATCTCATGAAACAGTTTTTCAAATTTATGTTCGCCTCTTTTGCAGGCACATTATTAACAATTTTAGTTATTTTTCTTCTCTTCGCTGCAATGATATCAAGTATTATAGCGATGTCGGAAAACGAAACAGTAACAGTAAAGCCAAATACAGTTCTTAAGTTGGACTGGAATACACCTATTACGGACAGAGCATCTGACAATCCCTTTGAAGGATTCGATTTTGCATCTATGAAATCTAAAAAACCTGCGGGCTTAAATGAAATATTGAAGAATATTGATAAGGCCACCAAGGATGATAATATCGATGGTATTTTCATTGATATGGAAACAATTCCTGCTGGAATTGCAACAACAGAGGAAATCCGCAATAAGCTGCTGGAGTTTAAATCTGCAGATAAATTTATCGTTGCTTATGGAAATTCCTATGATCAAAAAGGATATTATTTTGCCAGCGTTGCTGATGAAATTTATATGAATCCGAAAGGAATGGTCCTCTTTAAAGGTTTGAGTGCTCAATTGATGTTTTTTAAGAATATGCTTAAAAAACTTGACATCGAAATGCAAATTGTGAGAGGTCCCGACAATAAATATAAAAGTGCTGTGGAGCCACTTCTTAAAGATAAAATGAGTGAAGCAAATCGTGAACAATATCAGGAATTGTTGAACTCAATTTGGGGCAGAATACTGTTTACCCTTAATACCAGTCGCGGCATTAGTATTGAGCAACTTAACAGCATAGCTGATAATCTTGATGTTACCGATGCCGATAAAGCATTGGAATTGAACTTTGTTGATGGTATAATCTACCGCGACGAAGTTATAAACAGACTAAAAGAACTTACTTCAAAAGCCAAAGACGATAAACTAGACTGGATTACTTATTCAAAATATACCAATGCTATAGTTGGTAAAACAAATATTTCCAGAGACAGAATTGGGGTTGTTTATGCTTCCGGCGAAATCATTCAGGGACAAGGTGCTGATGGATCAATGGGATCGGCAAAAATTGCAAAAGCGATTAAAAAGGCACGCCTTGATGATAAAGTTAAAGCAATTGTTATGAGAGTTAATTCTCCCGGTGGAGATGCATTGGCCTCCGATGTTATTCGTCGCGAAGTTGCGCTTGCAAAAGAAACTAAACCATTTATTGTTTCAATGGGTGATGTGGCTGCCTCCGGTGGATATTGGATTTCAACCAATGCCGACTATATCTTTGCTCAACCAACAACAATCACAGGTTCAATTGGTGTATTTGGTATAATACCTAATTTCCAGGGGCTTATGACCAATAAGTTTGGAATTACCTTCGATGAGGTTTCAACTAACGAAAATGCTGATTTTATTAGTGTGATGAAACCAATGAGTGATTTCCAAAAGGAGAAGATCAATGCACAAATAATAAATATTTACGATGATTTTATAAATCTTGTTGCAAATACCAGAGGTTTAAAACCTGAATTTGTCGACAGCATTGCAAAAGGTCGCGTGTGGACAGGTACCGATGCAGTGAATATTGGCTTGGTTGATGAATTGGGTGGATTGGAAGATGCAATTGCCTATGCTGCTCAAAAAGCCGAATTGAACGAAAATTACAGATTAAAAGAATTTCCGGAAAGAAAAGAATTTATTGAGGAATTGATGCTTCAACTTACCGGAGATGCCAAAGCCAAAGTTATTGGTGATGAACTTGGAGAGTTTAAAATGTATTACGATCAAATAAAAGCACTACAAAATATGAAGGGCGTTCAGGCGCGTTTACCTTACTTTTATTCTATCAATTAGATTTAATAACGATTAATAAAAAAAGGCAAACTTCCAATGGAAGTTTGCCTTTTTTTATTTCAACAACTTTAGTTGCGATTTTCTATAATTTTCTCAATATCCTCATGGCAACTTTCGCAAATAAGTCCGGCATCAATATCCTCGCCTATGGCATCAATATTTATATTTCCATTACTTATTGATTCGAGAATTTCACCTCTGGTAATTGTCATGCAGTTACAAATTATATCATCATGATTGTTTAGTGCTAATGTAAATCCTTCCATTATTTAGAATTGTTATAAATTAGTAAAAATCGAAAAAATAAGCGGTCAATCGACCGCTATAAATTAAAATTCTTCTGCGTGTATTTGTCCCGGTTCTTTTCTTTTATGTTCTTTAAATCCATGTTTTGAAAGTTCAGCTTTCATTCCATCTACCATTTTCGGGTTCCCACAAAGGAAGAACTCAGTATTATCAGGAGTTGTTTCTATACCCCATTTTTCTTTAGCAACTCCACCATCCCAAATATCCTGTATAAATCTGGTGTCGCCATACCATCCTGTAGGTTCTTTTTCAGGTTCGGTAATTGTTGGATAGTAGGTAAAATTCGGAAACATATTTGCCAGCAATTTGAGTTCCGAAGAATAGCCTAAATCCCAGGAGTTAGCCGCACCATGAATAACCATTATCCTGCCTTTTCTTCTCAAAGCATTCGAACGAAGCATACTCATATAAGGAGCAACACCTGTTCCGGTAGCAATTAGCACAACATTTCTTTTTTCATCAACCTGATCTAGGGTAAACATGCCCACAGCCTTTTTACCCATAAATATCTTATCACCAATTTGCAAATTAAATATTCGAGGAGTAAGTTGGCCTGAATGAACGAGAGTAATATAAAATTCCACTGAATCTTCTGTTGAAGAAGAAGCGATAGAATATGCACGTTTAATTAATTTGTCAGGATTTGGAACTGCATGTTCATCGGAAGCATCAGCACTCCTGGATGCATCGGGTGGAAGGCCAAGAGCTACAAACTGCCCTGGTTCAAATTCAGGGAACTTCCATCCCTCAGGGCTTACTTTTATAATTCTCATTATTGGAGATACCTGTATGTTCTGTATTATGCGGCAATTCAATTCGTGTGTTAAATCCATCAAAACTCTGTTTAAAAAAATGCGCCGCAAAATTACAAAATATAGTGTATTTTCTAAGCTTATTTATTTATTTTTGACCATAAATAAACTATTACACTATCTCCTCCACTATTAATTTCAAAATATCCCAGGGAAAAGATGTCTTAGTAATTGATATTTAGTTATATGCAAAATAAAAAGAATTATACTTCAGCATTCATTAGCCTCACGGTTTTATTTTTTATGTGGGGATTTATGACAGTATTAAACGACATCTTAATACCATATTTAAAAGGAGTTTTTGAACTCAACTATTTCAAAGCCATGTTGGTTCAATTTTCTTTTTTCCTGGCATATTTTATTGGCTCATTGGTGTATTTTATTTTTTCAGTTACTAAAGGAGATCCCATAAATAAAATAGGATATAAAAATGGAATTATAGCAGGCCTTTTGGTTTCAGGTCTAGGTGCCTTACTATTCTATCCTGCTGCACAATTTCATATGTATGGCTTCTTCTTGTCGGCGCTATTTGTATTAGGATTGGGATTTACTCTTTTACAAATTTCTGCCAATCCTTATGTTGCCATATTGGGGCCTGAAGAATCAGCATCTTCAAGGCTAAATCTGGCACAGGGTTTCAATTCGCTGGGAACAACAATAGGTCCGGTAATTGGTGGTTTTCTGATATTTACTTTCTTTAAAAATGCTGAGGGTTCCGATGCTGTTAAAATTCCATATTTGGTGTTTGCATTATTATTCGTCCTTTTTGCCATATTTATTATGAAAACTAAACTACCTGTTTTTACCAATTCAGAAGATCAGGTAAAAGGATTCGGTGCTTTCAAATATCCACAATTGGTTTTCGGAATGTTTGCCATTTTTATGTATGTTGGAGGTGAAGTAAGTATAGGAAGTATGATAATAAACTTTCTTCATTTACCTGAAATAGGGGGAATGAATGAAACAGAAGCCAGTACTTATGTTGCCTTTTATTGGGGTGGACAAATGATAGGCAGATTCCTGGGAGCCATCTCGCTGAGCGAAATATCTAATAAAATAAAGAAATTTGCACTAATGCTTATTATTCCTGTAGTTTCCTTTATTTCAGTTGGTTTGATAACTGACTTTGGAACGGCGAATATATTTGGTATTTTATTGATAATAAATTACTTAGCCTTTGTTTTTGCAGGAAAGAAAGCCAATAGAAACCTTTATGTTTTTGCAGGTGTTAATATTATTTTACTTGCTATTGTGTTGAATTCCACTGGTCAATTAGCATTGTGGAGTTTAGTGGGCATAGGACTTTTTAATTCCATTATGTGGTCGAATATTTTTACGCTTGCCATTTCAGGACTGGGAAAATACACCAGTCAGGGTTCATCATTATTGGTTATGATGATTTTAGGAGGTGCAATTTTACCATTAATGTCAGGCTTGGTAGCCGATTCATTTGGAATACAAATGGCCTTTGTTATCCCGGTATTTAGTTATGTCTACCTAATGTTCTATGGTTTATTTGGCTACAAACAAAACATTATCAAATTATGATAAATCGACGTAAATTTATAGAAAGTGCTGCTGCTTTAGGAGTAATTGGAGCATTGCCATCGAAAGTACTTAAGGCAGGAAATAGTAAAATTTCATCAGGGAAATCATATAAGTTGCCAATCATATTATCCACATGGTCGCATGGTATTGGTGCTAATGCTGAGTCGATGAAAGTTCTGGAGTCGGGAGGAAGTGTTGTTGATGCAGTGGAAAAAGGAGTTATGATTCCTGAAGGAGATCCAAAAAATCATAGTGTTGGCTTGGGAGGATATCCTGATATTACAGGAAAAGTAACATTAGATGCAAGTATTATGGGCCCCGACGGAAATGCAGGTGGAGTTTGTTTTCTTGAAAATATAGTACATCCCATATCTGTTGCCCGCAAGGTTATGGAAGAAACACCTCATGTTCTCCTGTCGGGAAGCGGAGCCTTAAAATTTGCCGTGGAAAATGGTTTTAAAGAAGAAGATTTACTGAC
>JBFFLX010000014.1:0-38635 GCA_041554435.1 Bacteroidales bacterium | reverse complement strand
AGTTTGGAAAGTCGCATAGTCGCATAGTCCCATAGTCGCATAGTCGCATAGTCGCATAGTCGCACAGTCTCACAGTCGCATAGTCGCATAGTCGCATAGTCGCACAGTCGCATGCTGAAAGTTCCGGTCCCTCAGAAGTCGCATAGTTGGGTTAAATTGCGTAATTTATTTTTAACTGCAACATACTGTGTTCCTGAAATCTGACTTTTTAGACTATTTGACTTTTAGACTATTCGACTATTCGACTCTCAGACTATTCGACTATTCAACTATTTTAACTTTTCCTTTATCTTTTTCCCACTCAACAAATTAATCGAAAAATTATGCTTGCAGATTTAAAAAAAATATATACTTTTGCACTCCAATTTTCAGAATTGGATAATTTAATAATTAACAAATATAATTTATTATGAACCAGTACGAAACCGTTTTCATTTTAACTCCCGTTTTGTCTGATGAACAGACAAAGGAAGCGGTAAAAAAGTTTGAGGACATCATCACCAATAATGGTGGCGAGATGGTCCATCAGGAAAATTGGGGAATGCGCAAATTTGCATACCCTATCCAAAAGAAATCTTCAGGTTTCTATCATTTGTTTGAATACAAAAATGATGGTAAACTTATTGCTGATCTGGAAGTTCAGTTAAAGCGCGACGAACGTGTTATGCGTTTCCTAACCGTGAAACTTGATAAACATGCGGTAATTTATAACGAGAAAAAACGCAATAAGAAAAAAGAAGCTGCTGCTGCCAAAACTCAAGAGCAAGCTTAGTAATAATCTTAAAAAATTAAAATCATGGCACAAGGAAACACAGATATTAGATATTTAACTCCGATAGCAGTAGATACAAAGAAGAAAAAATACTGCCGTTTTAAAAAATTACGCATCAAATATATCGATTATAAAGATGCTAACTTCCTGTTGAAATTTGTTAACGAGCAAGGTAAACTTTTACCACGCCGTATTACAGGTACTTCAACAAAATACCAGAAAAAAGTGGCACAAGCAGTGAAAAGAGCACGTCACCTTGCGTTGATGCCATATGTAGCTGATTTATTAAAATAAAAGGAGGGTAAGAAATGGAAGTAATTTTAAAGAAAGATATAACAGGCGTTGGTTATGTAAACGACCTGATAACAGTAAAAGATGGTTTTGGAAGAAATTACCTTATCCCTCAGGGTTTGGCAGTTATCGCTACAGAATCAGCAAAGAAGCAACTTGCTGAACTTAAAAAACAGCAGTCATTTAAAGAGGAAAAAATTAAAAACGAAGCGCTTGAAATTTCAGGTGCATTGGAAGGTTTGGAACTCAAAATTGCTGTTAAAGCAGGTACTTCAGGAAAAGTTTTTGGCTCGGTTAACAATGTAGTGATTGCCAACGCCATTAAAGATCAGAAAAATATGGAAATCGATCGTAAGAAAATCATCCTCGACGAAAGCCATATTAAAGAAGTAGGTAAATATAAAGCAACTATCCGTCTTCATAAAGAAGTTATCGTAGAAGTTGATCTCGATGTAGTAGCTGAATAAGCTTAAAAAAATACTTATATTTGGAACCCTGTTTTGCTCGCAAGACAGGGTTCATTTATATAAACTAATTAGTGAAAATTAGTTTATACAATTGTCCGTCCACTGATGGATCAATGAAACTCACATTTCAAATCGTTTTACAATTTGAAATGTGTAAGTTGAATTATCCGTCTCCTGACGGATGGCGAAGTGTATTTTAGTTCTTGATTAATTTAGAAGCACATGCTCTCCAAACAAAAAATAAAATTCCTCAACTCGCTTAAAATGGCGAAGCATCGCAATACTCATAAACTGTTTATTGCGGAGGGCAATATTAATGTGAGAGATTTTATCCGCTATGGCATGAAGCCCACCGAGTTGTATGTTACCGAAAGATGGATAGAAAGAAATCCTGAGCAAATAGAAGGTGTTGATTATGTTGAAGTAAGCCTTGATGATCTGAAAAAGTGTACTGCCCTTAAAAACCCATCGGAAGTGCTTGCAGTTTTTGATATGCCCGTTTCTGATACTGATTTAAAAGTTAGTAATGATGAATTAACCCTGGTATTGGACGATATAAAAGATCCTGGTAATCTGGGAACTATAATCCGCTCCGCCGACTGGTTTGGTGTTAGAAACATTGTTTGCTCCAACGAAACCGTAGATGCCTATAACCCGAAAGTTGTACAGGCTAGCATGGGCTCAATTGCCAGGATTACAATTAGTTATTGTGATTTGACGGATTGGTTTTCCAAAATAAAAGAAGACATAAATGTTTACGGTGCAGTGCTCAATGGTCAGCCTTTAAATAAATTGGTTGGTAAAGGCAAAGGGATCTTAATAATTGGAAGTGAAGCTCATGGCATAAGCGCAGATATTATGAAGTTTGTAAACAAACCCATTACCATACCCCATGGCAGAGGAGGAGGCGCCGAAAGTTTGAATGCTTCCATTGCAACGGCGATTTTGTTGTATGCTTTTGTTAATGGTTGAGGACAGAAATGTTCAATGTCATTTCGAACGACGAAGGAGAGAGAAATCCCCTGAACGCTAGGAGATTTCTCTTCCTGTCCTCCATTTCATTACGGACAGTCATCGAAATGACAATAAGCAATTTTTTATCGAGTGAACTCAGCGTTGTGGATTATGTCATTTCGAATGGCGAAGGAGAGAGAAATCTCTGATGATAAATATTGCTTAGTTTCGATAGGAGATTTCTCTTCCTGTCCCTCATTACATTACGGACAGTCATCGAAATGACAGTAATAATGATTGGTCGGCGTCATTTCGAAGGAAGAGGTACGATGACTGAGAAATCTCCTGAATGATTTATTTGGCTTAGTGATGTTAGGAGATTTCTCTTCATATTCTTCATTACATTACGAATATTCATCGAAATGACAACAAAACATTCTCTGTTAAATGATTGCCGTTAAGTGGCTTCTGTCATTTCGAACGACGAAGGAGAGAGAAATCTCCAATTGATGATTCTTTGTAGTGACTATATGAATTTCTCTTCCTGTCCTTCATTTCATCACTGATGATCACCGATATGACCAGTGGTATATTATGTAATTGAAATAAACGATAAAAGTAAAACTGAAACAAAAATGGGAAGAGCAGTTTACTTAACCTCCATATTCGCAACCTCAACTAATTGTCCGGAGTGGACATGCTTTTTGTCGCTATCATTATCCTTTCGGCAACTGCCATCGCCTGGAGAGCCCTCACAAGTACATCCCAAACGTTTGCCTGTATTAGGATCCACTGAAGAACACTGTTTCTTAAATTCACCGTCTTTTTTGAAAAACATTTTCACTGCAAAGCCCGCAAATGCCAACGCTAATAGTCCAACCGTAAGTAATAATATTTTTAAAAACATTTCATTCAATTTTGAGACTGCAAATTTACAAATATTAATATTATGGGTGAATTTTTAACAGTAAAAATTGTTAAAGAAATCCCCTAACCTTTGTTGCTTTTAGTATTGTTAGAAGATTTCTTCTCATATTCTCCTTTTCATTACGAATAATCGTCGAAATGACAGGAGTGACGATAGGGGATTTCTCTTCGTATTCTCCGTTTCACTACGAATATTCATCGAAATGACAACAAAGCATTTTCTGTTAAATGATAGCAGTGAAGTGGATTCTTTCATTTCTGACAATAAAAGAAATTCTTTCCTAGGAAAGCTGCTAAATATATTATGTCATAGCGAACGATACCGAAATCTCAGGAGAGAGAAATCTCGAAAGATAAATTTGACTTAGTAAAATTGGAAATTTCTCCTCGTACTCTACGTTTCACTTTGATTATTTCAAAACTTTATTATATAAATAGATCCCCCATAGTTGAAGGATCTATATAATTTTTCTAGTAACCTTATAACTCCAGTCACTTTTATCTATTAGTTTTTAACTGTTAACTCGATAAACTCAGGCGCACTAATAATTCGTCTCTTTTATCTCAAAATGAGCCTGAGGGTGGAGACAAGCGGGGCATGTTTTTGGTGCCTTTTTACCTTCGTGGATATATCCGCAATTACGGCATTTCCAGATGAATATACCATTACGCTCGAAGACTATACCGTCCTCAAGATTTTGGGCTAGTTTGCGGTATCTTTCTTCGTGTGCTTTTTCCACGCGGGCAATCATACGGAATGCGATGGCTACGTCTTTAAAGCCTTCCTCTTCTGCTACATCGGCGAAGGAGGGGTAGAGTTCTGTCCATTCTTCGTTCTCGCCTTCTGCTGCGGCTATGAGGTTCTCGCCTGTTGTTCCTATTTTCCCGGCAGGGTAGGAGGCAGTAATTTCCACCATTCCGCCTTCAAGAAATTTAAAGAATCTTTTGGCATGTTCCTTTTCGTTTAGGGCTGTTTCTTCAAAAATAGCAGAAATTTGCTCTAATCCTTCTTTTTTTGCCTGTTTGGCGAAATAGTCGTAACGCATTCTGGCTTGAGATTCGCCGGCAAAGGCTTTTAGTAAATTCTGTTCAGTTTTGGTTCCTTTTAAACTCTTCATATTATATATTTTATAGTTTATAAATCAATTAATTGATGGGTTCGAAATCTTCCTTTCCTGCTCCGCAATCGGGGCACATCCAGTCGTCGGGAAGATCTTCGAATGCTGTACCGGGAGGTATATCTGAGTCAGGATCTCCCTTTTCAGGATCGTAAATATATCCACAAACCAAACATTCGTATTTAGTTGACTTTGATACAACATTGTCTTTTGTTTTTTCTTTTTTCTCAGGCTCCACATAGGTAGGTGCATTTTTTGGTGCTTTTCCGTTTCGCAAATCGCGATAATCGGCATATGTTAAAGGCTGTTTGCTGAGGTCGATTTCTTTACCTGCCTTTAGCAGACCAATGAATAAAATATGAGTTCCCACATCCACCGATTGTTCCAGTTCGCATTCGAAATAAGCAATAATTCCTTCTTTCAGAATGGGATTTCCCAATTCGGAAATAAAGTAGTTTACATCTTCAAACTTATTACCATCTTTTCCGCTATTGTAGCCGAATTTGCTAATAACTTTCTGATCTACATCTTTTTCCAAAATGGCAAATGCGAACTTTTTTGAAGCTATTATCAGTTCAGAACTCAGATTATCCTTATGGCAACTTATTGCAAATCTTTCGGGACTGGCAGTAACCTGAAATGCAGTGTTTGCTATATAGGCATTTTTATGTCCTTCGAATTCGGTGCTGATGAGGTATAGGCCATAACTTATTTTAAAAAAGGCTTCATTACTTAGCATAATAGTGTGTTTAAGTGTATAGCAAAGTTAATTATTAGAAGGAAGAAGGGCAATTATAAAATACAGAATACATTAATTTATATAGAATCTAATTAAGTTTAGATTATAATCTATCTGATTAATGTGAAAGTGCCGTTGTATGAATAAGGAAGCAATCCTGTACAGGTATTTCCATTAATATAATTTACTTTAAAAACATAAATTCCCGAAGGGGATGCTTGCCCATTATAAAAAGAGTCCCATCCTTCATAAACGGAATAGGTTTCAAATATCAGTTGTCCCCAGCGGTTAAAAATTTGCATGTTAAATTTGCTAACATCATCGGTTATACCAACAGCCTCAAATTTATCGTTTAGTCCATCACCATTAGGGCTAAATGCATTTGGAAATTTTAATTCTGAAATAGGTAGAAATTTTGTTTTAATATTTATCGTATCACTACCCAGGCAGTTGTTTTTTACAACATCAACATAAACTGTTGTGTCGCTAATCATATAAATATCAGTAATTTGCTGATGGCTTCCATTTGACCATAAATATTCGGAATTAGGATTATCAGCTTCCAGAGTAATAGTTGTACAGGCATCAACAATAGTATCGCTACCAATATTAACAGTGGGGTTTGGTTTAATAACTATTTGCCTGTTGATGGCATCAAAACACTCACCTTCTTTATAAACAGTAAGTTTGATATCGTAAGTACCATCAGTTTTATAATTGTGCAGCGGAAATAATTCTGTACTGCTTTTCGAATCGCCAAATTCCCAGTAAAGTGAATCTACAAAATCGGGTAAGTCGGAGCATAAAGGATAATATGGCAGGAACGATACCTCTTCATTAACACATGCTGTAGTAGGTTCATGTGTAAAATTAAGAAACGATTTTACACTAAAGTTTTCGAAATGAGTTTTAGTTTGCGACATACAATAAAAGCCAACCTTTCCAGGGCCAAAACACCCATTATGATCAAAGATTACCTCATCATCAATTTTGATTAATATTTTATTGGCAGTATAACTAAGTTCGAAACGATATTTTTCATAAGGTTCCCAACCCAGATCTCCGCCATATTTCGAGGCTATTAAACTTCTTTGTGGAGGAACATTGTAAGGACTCCAGAATAGAGGAGAAATTTCTCCCTCATTAATTTTTCCATTGTAATACGAAAGGCGAAAACCTTCTTTAGCTACATAATTGTGTACTGTCCCTTTTTTAGATTTCCAGTCGAACAGATAAAAATTATATATATTGTTAATGCCAATCCCAGTGGGTTCGTGATAGCCAAAAACAAAACCAATAAAATCAACATCCTGTCCTGATTCAACAGAAATAGTTCCTTTTATATGAACGTTTAGTAAGTCTTGTCGGTTAACAAATAAAGTTGGTTCAAAAATATAGGATTCGTTAATAATATTATTGTCATCCAAAATTTGCCAACTACCTCCGGGATTACCTTTCATTTGCCAGGTATTAAAATTGAAGAGCGTATCACATTCCTGAGCAAAGGAGATGTTAACTAATATAGTAAGTATAAGTAGTATTATTAACCCTCTGTTTTTTTGTCTATTCATCGCGTAATCCCTTATAAATAAGACGAAAAAATCAAGTAATAGTTGTCCTTATTTAAACTCTTCGGTAATGGCTTTTTTGAATCCTTCGGTAGCGTATGTTTCGTATAAGCCATCTTTTGTGGAATAGATGAAGAATGCTTCCAGATGAGGATTATTTTCCACAAATTCTCTGGATTTTTTATAACCCATAACCATAAACGAGGTGGCAAATGCATCTGCATAAGCTGTTGACTGATGCAGAACAGAAACACTTAATAATGTGTTACGAGCAGGATAACCCGTTTTAGGGTTTATTGTATGAGAATATCTAATTCCATCTTCCACATAAAATTTTCTGTAATTTCCGGAGGTTGCAATAGAAACATCTTCAAGTTGAGTTATTGCTTTCAGGTCTCTTTCATCTTCCTTATTTTCAGCAGGTTTTTCAATTCCAATTTTCCATTTTGAACCGCTGGGCTTTGTTCCTTTGGCTTTTACTTCTCCGCCTATATCAATAAGGTAATTGTTTATGTTTTTGCTTTCCAGAAAATCGGAAACCATGTCAACCGAATAACCCTGTGCTACAGCATTAAAGTCGAAGGTAATGCCGGGATTATCTTTTACAAGCTTTTTGTTTTCAATTCTAACTTTTTTATATCCGGTAAGTTGCAGCAAATTATCAATCATAGTGTCATCGATATTTTTGGTAGCATCGTAGCCAAAGCCCCATGCTTTTGCAAGTTTCCCAACGGTGAAATCGAAGGCTCCGTTAGTTTGATTTGCAACATCAACGGAGATATTAAAATTGTCGATAAAATAATTATCCAGAATTACTGTACTGTCATTTTCATTAACTCTGGAGAGTATTGAATTTGGCACCCATAAAGAAACTGACATATCGAATTCGTCCAGTAAAGAATCGATTTCGTATTGCAGATCACGATAATCTTCATCGTAATAAGTTATTGAATAATAAGTGCCTTGTGCTTCGCCCATCAATTTGGTCGCTTGTGTTGGCGCCTGAAAAAATGAGCATCCCATAAGGAATATGGGAAAAAGTAATATTAATTTTCTCATTTTACAATTCTTAAAACCTGAATGCCAGATTTATTGCCGCATCGGCAGTTGTTCTAAATTTATATTCCCCCGGAGCAGCATTATGATGCATAATACCCATGGAAACAATAAATGAAATATTGAAATGCTCGTTGGGGCTTAACATCAGTCCATTGTTAATCAGTAGTTTAGAATAATATTGCTCTTTAGGTTCATTATAATCATAATAATCGTAATAGTATTGATCTTTTGCTATTCCTATTCTGAAGGATGGTCCCAGGAGGTATGAAACTTTTCTCTGACCAAGAGGATACCAGTTTATTGTGATTCCGGTAAAGAACAAACTATAGAAACTATGATCAAATAATTCTGAAATAGGGTCAAAACTAAAGTCATCCATTAGTCCTACCGAAACGGGTATTTCAAAACCTATATTCCCTTTATTATTTATAAACTGATAGGCCATTGTAAGTCTTGCCTGGGGAGCGTGCAATACATTGAAAGACATTATGTTTCTGGGAAAGCCATCGTTATTTGTAACAGTTTTTCTGCCTGCAAAAGTTATTATCTGGCCATTTTCCCTAATCATTCTGATTAATTCATTTTTATCAGCACTGAATACTTCTTCAGAAGAAGAGTCGTACAAAGTAAAAGTAATACCCTCGCTACTTTGGTTTAGCACCTTTACTTTTAGAAGGTTGCCATTTGTAAAATATACCAGATCCTGTGAAAACCCATAAGTTGAAAAAAGGAGTATGCTAATTATTGTTATTAATGTTTTCATGACTAAAATCTATAAATCATATTAAATGAAGCGGCTCCATTAGTACGTATTTTGCTATCGAGAAGATCTGCTTCAACATATCTTATTCCAAGTGATACTGATGCAGCAAGACTAAGTTCGGGGATGGGGGAAAACATAATACCGTTATTGATATGGAACTTAAAATAGAATGCATCTTCATCTACATCATAACCATAACCGGTATCGTAATTATAAATATAATCGCTTACATGACCTTGTCCTACTCTTATTTCCGGTCCCATGAAGAAACGCCATGTTCCTTGTCCGGTAGGATAGAATTTAAATGCAATACCGGAGTAAAATTTATTCTGGAAATCGCCGAGTTCTTCGTAGTCACCATCATAACCTATTGAAAATGGGATTTGAATACCTAATTTACCATTGTTAAGTATTCTTTCGTAGGAAATAGTAAAATTGTTAATTAACAAATCTGCCAAATGGTAAGCAATTAAGTTCTTTTTAAAGTCGGAATTTTTGATTTTTTTAATGGATTTGTCATCACTAAAATCGTCAATCTTTCCATTAGCATAAGCAATCATTTTTACATCTTCCTTGCTAACCAACTTCAAATCTTCCTGTATGGAACCAAAAACCTGATAAATGATGGCTGATTTTGTTTGGTCGGTGATAATGGTTTCCAGGCGGTCGCCATTTTTCAAATAGATATAATCTTGTGAAAATACTGAAAGCGAAATCAATACGCATGCCAGTAAGCTAATAATTCGGATTTTCATGTTGTGGTTTTATTAATTATATAATTACATAACAAAAGACAAAGAAAAATATTGTTAGTTGCAAGAAATAAAAAAAAGGTGACCAAAAGGCCACCTTTTCATTATTATTCTTTTAGCTTCCGAAATCATCAAAAGCAATCATCTCTTCGGGAACTCCCAATTCGTCAAGCATTTTAAGTACTGCCTGATTCATCATTGGGGGACCGCAGAGGTAGTATTCAATTTCTTCCGGTTCGGGATGATTTTTCAGATAATTATCATAAATCACCTGATGAATAAATCCTGTATAACCTTCCCAGTTATCCGATTCTAATGGTTCTGAGAGAGCAATTTCGTATTTGAAATTTGGATTTTCGGCTTCAATTTTATCGAAATGATCCTGATAGAAGAGTTCTCTTTTAGAACGTCCGCCATACCAGAAAGTAGCTTTACGCTTTGTTTTTTTAGTTTCGAATAAATCGAAGATATGTGATCTCATTGGTGCCATACCTGCTCCACCTCCGATAAACATCATTTCATTTTGTGTATCTTTTATAAAGAATTCACCATAAGGTCCTGAAATGGTAACTTTATCTCCTGGTTTACGTGAGAAAATATATGATGAACAAATACCGGGGTTAACATTCATAAACCCGCCTTTTTTTCTGTCCCATGGAGGAGTAGCTATCCTGATATTTAGCATAACGATATTTCCTTCGGCAGGGTGGTTGGCCATAGAATATGCGCGATAAATAGGCTCAGGGTTCTTCATTTTAAGATCCCACATATTGAATTTGTCCCATTCGTCGTGATATTCTTCATCGATATCCATATCTTTAAAGTCAACTACAACCTTAGGCACATCAATCTGGATATAACCACCAGAGCGGAAGTCAAGATTTTCTCCTTCCGGAAGACGGACAACAAATTCTTTTATAAAGGAAGCCACATTGTCATTGGATATAACTTCGCATTCCCATTTTTTAATACCAAATATTTCTGCAGGTACAGTAACATCCATATCTTCTCTAACTTTCACCTGACAGCCAAGTCGCCAGTTGTTAGCTTGTTCTTTACGGGTAAAGAACCCTTTTTCAGTTGGTAGAATTGATCCACCACCATCATTTACCTGTATGCTGCACATTCCGCAGGTTCCACCACCTCCGCAAGCTGAAGGGATAAATATTTTCTCATTTGCCATTGTTGATAGGAGAGTAGAACCCGGATCGGTTTCTACTTCCTTCTCATTATTGATCATAATTTTAACTTTGCCCTGGGGCATAAGTTTCTTTCTGGCAAATAATAATAATCCAACAAGAGAAAGGGTAACGATTAAAAATACCGCGATACTTGCGCCAACGACAGTACCAATTCCGACAAGTAGTAAAATCATTTTATAATGGTTTTATTTTTTTAAAGTTTAATTCCAAGAAAGCTCATAAAGGCAATGCCCATTAAGCCTGTAATAATAAAAGTAATTCCCAGTCCGCGCAATGCAGGAGGAACATTTGAATATCTGATCTTCTCACGTATAGCGGCAATACCTACAATTGCTAAGAACCAGCCCACTCCGGAACCTAATCCGAATGATGTAGCCTGTGCTAAACTCTGGTATTCTCTTTCCTGCATAAATAACGAACCTCCAAGAATAGCACAGTTTACTGCGATAAGTGGAAGGAAAATTCCCAGTGAAGAATACAGTGTGGGAGAGAATTTTTCAACTATCATTTCCACCAACTGGACCATAGAGGCAATAATAGCAATGAAAAGTATGAAACTCAGGAAACTAAGGTCTGCATCAACAAATGAAGGGTCGAGCCAAACTAAAGCACCTGGTTTTAAGATAAATTCGTTTAATAAATAATCAACAGGAACTGTAATTCCCAATACGAAAATAACTGCTGCCCCTAAACCTACAGAAGTATCAACTGTTTTTGAAACAGCCAAATATGAACACATGCCTAAGAAGTAGGCAAATACCATATTATCGACAAAAATCGATTTTATAAATATGTTAAATATTTCTTGCATAATAATTGTGTTTTGAGGTCAAATACTAATTATCTTCTATTAATTCTCTTGTGTAATACCTTTGAATCCATATAATAACTCCAACAGTTATCAATGCCATAGGAGGAAGTATCATAAAGCCATTATTTACATAACCGAAATCGTAAAGGCCTTGTGGAATTACCTGGATATCTAATAAGGTTCCTGATCCTAATAATTCACGGAAAAAAGCAACTATAATAAGGATTGCTCCGTATCCAAATGCATTTCCAATACCATCGAGGAATGCCGGCCATGGTTTGTTCGACATCGCAAAAGCTTCCAGACGGCCCATGATAATGCAGTTAGTAATGATAAGACCGACAAATACAGATAATTGCTTGCTTACATCATAAACAAAGGCTTTAAGTATCTGGTCAACTAAAATTACCATAGTGGCAATAACAACTAGTTGTACAATAATTCTTATGCGTGGTGGTACTCCATTTCTCAAAAAGGATATAACCACGTTTGACACTGCCATTACAACCAATACTGAAATTGACATTACGATGGCTGGCATTAGTTTGGCAGTTACCGCTAATGCTGAACAAATACCTAATACCTGAACGGTAATAGGGTTGTTTACATTAAGTGGTCCTGTTAGTAATTTGATATTTTTTGGAGAGAACAAGGGCTCTCTTTCTTTTGTTTCTTTACTCATATCTTATTTCTCCTTTTTTATATATGGTAAATAACTTTCTAAAACATTCTTTATCATATCGTTAACTCCATTGCAGGTGATAGTACCACCAGAAACTGCGTCAACGCCATGAATTTGTTGATCGGCAGGAAGCGTTTGTACTCCACCTTTAACAACTTTAATGGATTGGAAATTTCCGTTTTCATCAAAAATTTTCTTTCCTGCAAATTGCTTTTCAAAAGCATCGGTACTGATTTCAGCACCAAGACCTGGAGTTTCTCCTTTATGGTCGAAAGTAACACCCTTAATAGTATTAAAATCTGACCCTAAAGCCATATTTCCCCATACAGGACCCCATAATCCAATTCCTCTTAAGGGGAAAACATAAGTTTTCTCACCATCTTTCTCAATAATATAAATTGGGAGTTCAAAATTTTCTCCTTGACTTTTCTTATAAAGTTGAGTTTTGAGGTTTAGTCCGAATGCTTTTGCAGTTTCTTTCTTACCATCGGTAAAAGATTCAACAATATTACCATCCTGATCAACAACCAATTCTTCAACAACATATTGGTTGAACATTTGAATAGTGTTTTCTGTTTCAATTCCTTCAATATTAGCAGAGATAAGTATACCTCCCATTTTTTCAATGGCCATATTTTTCTCCTGAAAAGGTTTCAGTAGCATGGCTGCTGTTGAAAGAACCGCTGCGGCAACAATTACCATTATGGCAGCGTATCTGAAAATATATCCGTTAGTGTACATATTGGTATATTTTTATTTTTTAATTACTAACTGCTTTCAAGCGTTTAAGTCTCTTTTTAATATTTCCTTGTAGTACGTAATGGTCAACAAGTGGAGCAAACACATTCATCAGCAGAATTGCAAGCATCATTCCTTCCGGATATGCTGGGTTGAAAACCCTAATAAGTACTGCAATTAATCCTATAAGGAATCCATAATAATACATTCCCTTTTTTGTTTGAGTTGCTGTAACCGGATCGGTGGCCATAAATACAGCACCAAAGGCAAAACCACCCATAATTAAGTGATAGTAGAATGGAATATTCATATACTCATTAGCTCCCCAAAGGTTGAAAAGCAATCCCATTACTGTTCCTCCTATAAACACTGAAAGCATTATTCTCCAGTTTCCAATGCCTGTAATAAGTAAAATAACAGCACCTATTAATATCATTAATGTTGATGTTTCTCCAATGGAACCAGGGATGAAACCCATAAACATATCATAAACCGATGGCATATCTTTAAAATTACCTACTAATGCATTTCCTAAAGGAGTTGCACCTGAGAAAGCATCTAACTTCTCCGATATCCATACTTTATCTCCTGAAATATCAGCAGGATAGGCGAAGAATAAGAATGCTCTTGCCGTTAAAGCTGGGTTTACGATGTTCATACCTGTACCACCAAATACCTCTTTACCAAATACAACTGCAAATGCAACTGCAACAGCTAACTGCCATAATGGAATGTCTGCAGGAACTATCATAGGTATTAGCAATCCCGACACAAAGAAGCCCTCATTAACCTCGTGGTTTCTTATTTGTGCGAATATGATTTCAAGACCAAGTCCTACTCCATAAGTAACAATAATAATCGGTACTAGTTTCCAAAATCCATATAGGAACATTGTCCAGAAATCAGGACTTTCGCCATATGAAAGAAAATGCTGGTAACCTACGTTCCACATTCCGAACAATAAAGCCGGTATAAGTGCTATGAAAACTGTAATCATTGTTCTTTTCATGTCAACGGCATCCCGAATATGTGAACCTGAAGTAGTAACTTTATCAGGAACAAACATTAGAGTTTCGACGGCATCGAACATTGAATGCAGCTTTTCTAGCTTGCCACCTTTTTCAAACTGTGGTTTTTGTTTATCTAGAAAATTTCTTAAAGCTTTCACTCGTATTAATTTTTTCGTTTTTACTAACTCATTTCTTTATACATCATATTAAGACCGTTGCGAATAATTTTCTGCATATCAGTCTTAGATGTGTCGATAACTTCGCAAAGGGCAAAATCTTCTTCATCGATTTCGTATATTCCCAACTGCTCCATAAGGTCGATATCGTCAACCATAATGGCTTTGAGCAATTGCATTGGATAAATATCGAATGGGAAAACCTTTTCATATTGAGCAGTCATAACCAAAGCACGACGACCACCATGAAGGTTAGTGTCGAGGCGATATTTACGGTTTTTGAAAAGTTTCGACATGAAAGTTCCGGAAATACTGAATTTCTTCAAACCAGGAAGTATCCAGCCAAAGAACTCATGATAGTCACCTTCGGGAATAACTGTAGCCTGATAATCGTAAAATCCAATGAAGCCCTCTTTATATATTTTTTCTCCTGTGAGAACATTGCCGCTTATAAAACGGTTGTTATCACCTTTTATATTACCACTGGTCATATTTGTGATGCATGCACCAACATATGAACGATAATATTTTGGGTTGTTAACCTCTGAACCGGTAAAAGCAAATACTCTTTTGAAATCGAGTTTCCCATTTAAAAACAGATTTCCGATGGAAATTACTTCCTGAGGATGTGTATACCAAATGGTTTCGCCTTTATTTATAGGGTCAACTCTGCTAATATGAACACTGGTATTACCAGCCGGATGAGGACCGTCGAAGCGGTTAATCTGAACATTTTTAGCATTTAAAAACACCTCGGAAGTTGTTTTTTTCCCAGAAATATTAAGGTGAACTTTTCCCTCAGTTAGTTTTTTCAGTACATCTAAACCTGCCTGAAATGCTTCTTCCTGTCCTTCAACTAACAAATCGTAGTCGGGGGCCAGAGGAACTGAACTGAAGCCGTTTACAAATATTGCTTTAGGCGTTTGCTTAGAATTTGCAATTACAGAAAATGGTCTTTGTTTTATCATCGGCCATAATCCGCTTTCAAGCATGGTATTGATAATTTCTTCTCTGTTTAAACCATCAATACTTTTTTTGCCAAAATTTATTGATTCACCTTTACCATCGCTCTCGATAATTATTTCGAGTAGTTTGCGTTTCGCACCTCTTACCAAAGAAGTAACTTTACCACTAACAGGAGCAGTAAATTTTACTTCTTCACGATATTTATCGTAAAAAAGTGCCGTTCCCACTTTTACTTCGTCTCCTTCTTTGACGAGCATCTTTGGGAAACAACCTACAAAATCAGTAGGTTTTATAGCAAAACGTTTCGCGTTTAAGTCAACGATGGTCTTTTCGGCATCACCTAACAACTTGATATCGATACCTTTCCTAATTATGTAATCTGTTGACATATGTAAATCTATTCATGTTTAATCAGCTGCGAATTTAAATAAATTAATGTTAATGAATTAGCTTTAGTTTATTTTTCACAAAATTTGTAATTACTCTAAATAAGTAATTTACTGTTAATTGATTAACAAAAATTGATACATAGTAATTTACGTAAAAATTATGCTTCTGATTATTTATTATATTAAATTTAAAAAAGCAAAATTTAATATTTTCGCGCTGTTTTTCCAGCCTTTTTTCAATCCAAACTATCAGGAATTCAACCTGTTAATTTATCACAATCAAATGCCTTTTTTTAACATGGCTTTTATCATTTTTGTACGCATCTCTAATTAATCATTTTTCATATATTTGGTAATAATTGGAAATCAAATTCGTTTCAATATTCAAAAACTTAATTATGAGAGTTAGCATCTTGATTACAATCTTATTTTCTCTTTTGTTTTTATCAAATTCTAATGTTGTTAAGGCACAAGTTCAAAATGATAATATTACCTACGATCCTAATATTCAAACTGTATTGTTGCATGAAAGAGGAAATCAACTAACCGAACCTGTTATAGTTTTGGGCTCGGGTAAGCAATTGCAATTGTCTTTCGATGATTTGGGTGATGAAGCATATATTTTCAGGTACACCATCATTCATTGTACATCCGATTGGAAGACATCGGATTTAAATGAAATAGAATATCTTGAAGGTTATTTTGAAGATGAGATAGAAGATTATAAATTTTCATTAAATGCTGTTCCCCAGTATATTCATTATAATTTGACATTTCCCAATGAGAATATGAATGTAAAATTATCAGGTAACTACATAATAAAAGTATATCTTGATAATCCTGAGCCACAAAACGTAATACTCACAAGAAGGTTTTTTGTGGTTGAACCTCTCACCCGTATAGAGGCGAGCATCCCTTTTTACCCCAAGAAGTTGGAGTATACCCGATTGAAACAACAAATAGACCTGAAAATTCATACTCCTGATTTATTTTCCGCTGAGCCGGAAGCGAGAGTTAATGTTAATATCAGGCAAAATGGCAGGTGGGATAATATAAAAACTAATCTTAAACCCACTTCAATAATGCTAAATACTCTGGAATATAACTATGCCGACGGTATTGTTTTTGATGGAGGGAATGAATTCAGAAACTTCGACATGAAAAGTTTTTGGTATCAATCGCCACAAATACAGCGAATAATAAGTGATGCCAATGGATATAATGTAATATTACATGGAGATGGAATCAGAAAGAATAAACCATATGAAACAATAGAAGATTTAAATGGCAGGCGTCTCATTAAGGCAAGAAATGATCAGGAAACAGCCATAGAAGGCGAATATGCACTTGTGGATTTTACACTTTACAGTAAGAAAATTGAAAATGCCGAAGTATATATAATGGGGCAACTTAATGATTGGAAAATGAATGCATTAAACCGGATGCATTATAGCCCGGAAACCAATAGATATTATGGTCAGTTATTTCTAAAGCAGGGTTATTATAACTATAATTATGTGGTTAAGAGAAAAGGCGAAGAAGTGGGTGATATCACAGTTATAGAAGGCGATTTTTGGGACACATTTAATGATTATTATATTTACGTTTATTATAGAGAAAGAGTACCCGAATATGATCGTTTAGTGGGTTATCTGGAATTTAGTTCGCATTAGTAAAATGGGAATGCTTTCCCAAAATAAGCGATTCTTTATTCGTATCTCAACGACTCTATTGGATCGAGACTGGCGGCTTTGTTTGCCGGAATAATTCCTGACACTAAAGCCACAAAAAATGTTAAAACCAAACCTCCGAACATCCATTGCCACGGAATAATAAATGAACTTCCAATGGCCAGAGATACCATGTTACCAATGAATATTCCCATTAAAACACCAAGTATTCCGCCTATTTGGGCAATTACTATCGCTTCGGCCAAGAACTGATTACGTATAGTTTTGCTGGTAGCACCAATGGCCTTTCTGATACCAATCTCCCTGGTTCTTTCAGTAACCGAAACAAGCATAATATTCATAAGTCCTATTGCAGCACCAAGCAGAGTTATCAAGCCTATTACTGTGGCACCAATCTGAATTTTGCTGGTTAGTTTTATAAGCATATTAGCAACATTATCACTTTTTATTATTGCAAAAGAATCATCAAATCCAAGTTTGTCATCTCTTATTTTTCTCAGTAAACCTGTTGCTTCACCTATTGCGGGTTCCATTTCGTTTTGGCTATTTACCATAACGCTAATGCGGAAATTCATATTTGGTCTGGAAAAGTATTGCCGGATATTTGCTATTGGAGCCATACACGACCTGTCGCCACTAAATCCAATGCTGGATCCTCTCTCTTTTAGTATTCCAACAACGCGGTATTTTCCTGCTCCAACAGAAATTATTTTCCCTAATGGATCTTCTTTGATATCGGTAAACAATTTTTTATAAATCTCATTTCCAATTACCACAACATGGCTACCTTGCTGCACTTCCGTTGCTGTGATATTTCTGCCCCTGCCTATTTCCAGTCCTGAGGCTTTGATATAATTTTCATCAATTCCCATAACCTGAATGTTGGGATTTGTTTTTTCCGATTTGTATTTTAATGTTGCGATTCCGGTACCATAAGTAAAAACTGATGCTGTGGCTGGGAATTTATATTGCTCTTTAAAATCCATGGCTTCCTGATAGGAAATAGGTTCATAGGATTTGTTTCTTCTTCGTTCCCCTCCGATATGCACTCGTATATCACGGTTTTGTATACTGAAAGTATTGGAGCCCATCATGGCAAAATTATCATTTAGAAAATATTCTACGGCATCAATTGCTGTAAGTATGCCAACGAGAGCCATAATTCCGAAAGCAATAATTAGCACAGTAAGTATTGTTCTCAACAAATGACTTTTTATCGAAAGAAAGGATATTCTTAAATTCTCCTTTAATAATTTTGGATTTGCCATAATATTATTTAATCTTCTTTTAATCCGTAAGCAAGATCACCTGCGTCGCCAAGCCCTGGTACAATATAGGATTTTGCAGTTAGTTCAACATCAATTTTACCTGTCCAGATAGTTACTTTTCGTAAAGAAAAATGTCTTTCAATTGTTTCAATTCCTTCTTCTGTAGCAAGTACACTTACCACATGAATTTTCTTAGGGTTTCCTTTTTCAAGTAGTCCTTTTAAGGAAGCCAGCATTGATCCTCCGGTAGCCAGCATGGGGTCGCTGATTATCAGCACTCTGTCCTTTATAGATGGAGATGAAAGATAATCCAGATTAATATGGAATTCCTCGCTGGTATCATACTTTCTGTAGGCTGAAACAAATGCATTGTCAGCATCATCAAAATAATTAAGAATTCCTTGGTGTAAAGGTAATCCTGCTCTAAGTATGGTAGCCAATACCGGCTTTTCAGTAGTTAGCTGCATTTGCGCCGTGCCCAGTGGTGTAACGATTTCTTTCTCTTCAGTTTTCATTGTTTTACTTATCTCATAAGCAAAAATTTCACCTATACGCTCCAAATTCCTTCTGAATCGCATACTATCCTTTTGGACATCGCTATCTCTGATTTCTGCTAGAAATTTATTGAAAATCGAATTCTTTAAACCTAATTCCTTAACCATGGCCCCAAATTTTTCAACAAAGTTAATATAAAGAAGTTAAAGTGCGCTAAAGTTCATAGAGTTAAAAGTTAAAAGTGCCTAAAGTTCATAGAGTGCCTAAAGTTCATAGAGTGCCTAAAGTTCATAAAGTGCCTAAAGTTCATAGAGTGCCTTGAGTTCATCGAGTTCATAGAGTTCATAGAGTTCATAGAGTTATAAGTGCGCTAAAGTGCCTAAAGTAACAAGTGCCTAAAGTTATGAGTTATGAGTTATGAGTTTTGAGTTACCTTTAACGACTAACGACTAACGACTAACGATTCACCATTCACCATTCACCATTCACCATTTCCAGTGTCAATTTCAAACTTCTAAGGTCTTACTGCTTCACCATCATAATGGTATCGTCTTTGTCCTGGAGTTGAATAAATACATCCTGAATGTTTGATGAAAATTCTCTAACGGCTTGCATTATGCCTGGCCAGTCGGGATTATGGTCGTGTATTAGTATGATACCTCCTTTTGACATAAGGGGATAAAAATATTCTAAACCTGCAATGGTCGGGTTGTAAAGATCGGCATCTAAAACTACTAAGGCATATTTTTGTTGTTTCAGGCCTTCTGTACTGTTAGGAAAATATCCTTGATGGAAATGAAACTTATTACTTTTTAATCTGTTTTTAACCTGTTCGATTGATGTGTCGGCAAAATTATGAGTGGTGTAAGTAGCAGCTTTTCCTGTTTCATCTTTCAAATCTCTTTCGGTAAACCCTTCGAAGGTGTCGAATAGGTGGATTTCTCTTTCAGGCGACATAAGATGTAAAATTTCCGACGTATCCCCTTTGTAAACGCCCAGTTCTGCAAAGGCTCCTTCAATTTGCTTTTCGTCGAGACGTTGGATTTGAAACCAGAAATTAAAAAACCTGTTCTTGTCTTTATACTTCCTGGAGGCTTTTAATAACTCACTGCTGAGCAGTCCTTTGTTGTTTAATTCTTTCCACTCTTTGGGCTCATAGTTGCGACCAAAAAACTCTGTGAAAGCATAATAAATACCAAATATTATCAATGCTAAAACGAGTAATAACTGAATGATATTATAAACTGATAATTCCATAATTATATAATTTCGGCAACCACAAAAGTGCTGCCACCAATGAATATTAAGTCGTTAGGACTGCTATTATTACGAGCCGAATTATAGGCTTCCATAACCGATGAATGTGTTTTACCATTTAGTCCGGCTTTAAAAGCATGTTCGGCTAGTAATTCCTCATTCATTCCTCTGGGGATATCGGGTTTGCAAAAATAATATGTTGCATTTTTGGGTAATAAACTTAGAATGTCATAAGGTTCTTTATCGTTAACCATTCCGAAAATTATATGCAAATTATCGTAATTCATTTGTTTAATCTGACTAACAACGGCCTGAATTCCATCAGTATTATGCCCTGTATCGCATATTGTAAGCGGCATATCGTTAATTTTATGCCACCTTCCCCTAAGGGAGGTATTTGAAATAACATTTTCCAAACCATCCAGGATATTTTCAATACTTATCGAGAATCCTTTTTCCTTTAATTTAATAGCCAAAACAATGGCGGTGCAAATGTTTTCGGTTTGATAATCGGCGGCAAGGGGAGAACTTGCATTTTCAGCAAGCAATTCATTATTATACCATATGTCGAAATTCTTTTTAAACTGTAATGGAGTGTTGAGTGTTTTTATTGAGATTTCGTCTTCGGCAAATGTTATTTCTGCATTCTTATGTTTTGCTGTATCATTAAAGATTTTGGTTGTTTCATTTTGTCTTCGCCCAATAACAACAGGAGTATTTGGTTTAATAATACCTGCTTTTTCAACGGCAATTTTTTCAATAGTATTGCCGAGAAACATTGTATGGTCAAGGCCAATATTTGTTATGGCTGTAATAATAGGATTGCAAACATTTGTGGAATCCAGTCTACCTCCCATACCTGTTTCAAGAACTGCAATATCAACATTTTGTGATGCAAAATAATCATAGGCCATTGCTACGGTCATTTCAAAAAATGATGGTTTTATATTATGGAGTATTTTGTGATTATTATTGACAAAATCTGTTACAAATTCCTTTTCAACCATTTCGCCATTAACTCTTATCCTTTCTCTAAAGTCACTCAGGTGAGGGGAAGTATATAGTCCTGTTTTGTATCCTGCTTCCTGAAGTATTGAGGAAATTTGGTGAGCAAGGCTTCCTTTGCCATTTGTGCCTGCTATATGTAGGGCTTTAAATTTATTTTGTGGGTTGTTTATTGCCTCAAGTAAGTTAATGGTAGTGTCAAGATCCGCTTTGTATGCAGCCTTTCCAACTCTTTGATACATTGGTAGTTGATTAAAAAGCCACTGTATGGTTTCCTGATAATTCATCTAAAAAATTATGATTTAAATAAGAGGCAAAAGTATTTGAAAATTATTGTATGACAAAGGTATATTTAATAATTCCTCTTTGAAGTGCTTCTGCTTTAGGATCGGCTTCAAACTTTGAATTTTTAGCAGCATTAACAGCTCTTTCTCTTATTGTTGGATCAAGGATAGTAGTTCCTTTGGATTTAACCTGAGCTTTTATAACTTTTCCATCCCTGTCGGCCCATATATCAACCACTACAGTACCTTGTTCTTTAAAGTCGTTGGCCGGCTCTTCAAGATAAAGGCTGCCTCTACCGCCTAAGTAATATGAAGGTCCATTACCTTTTCCACCACGCCCATCATACTTATCGCTGTCTTTAAATCCTTTGGGTTTACCCTGGTCACCAATACCTCCGGCCTTGCCCTGATTGGTACCATCAGTATTATTATTTGCTGAGCCAGGGAACAATGCTTTTTTATTTACAACTGGTTCGGGATCTGCTTCTACAATTTCTTCGGTTGTTTCCTGCTCAAACTGAGTTGAGTCGATAGTTTCTTCTACTACTTTTTCTTCCGGTGGTTTAACAGGTTCCGGTTTTTTCTCCTCTACCTTTTCAGGTTCCTTTTTGGGTTTTTCTATTTCCTTTGGTTTTTCTTTTACTTCTTCTTTTATGGAAGGAGCCTCTTCGGTATCTTGTTCCACAACTTTTTCTTCCTCCTGAACAGGTTCGGGTTCTGGCTGAGGTTCTGGCTGAACTTTCTTTGGAGGAGTAACTTTTGTTTGAGGTGGTGGAGTTTCACTTTGTATGTTACCGCTGCCTGTTTCCGTAAAACCTAAATTAACTTCAACACCCTCCTCACCAGGAAGTGGGAGAGGTGTGCTTAGCACTATCAGAAATAGGAAGATAAACACCATAATATGCACTATAGTGCTAACTATTACAGCTCTACGTTTATCTTTATCTAACTTCATTTATTAAAATTTTAGTGTTAAGTAATTAAAATTCAACTTATTTCTTTGGCTTAGTAGCAAGAATAACTTTGTGTTTTGTGCCATGTTTGCTATTTATATTGTTTACAGCATCAATCACCACAACTATATCCTGAACCGGAGCAGTTTTGTCGGAACGTAAAACAACAGAGGCATTACTTTCTCCTCTTATAATACCATAAATTACATTTTCCAGATTTGCAGGATCCACTCTTCTGTCTTCAACATAATAGTTGCGGGCTTTGTTAATGTAAATAGTTACATTTTGAGTAGCCATTGTTTTACTGTTGCTGCTGGGCAAAAGAAGTTTAATGGCATTTGGAGCAACCAGTGTTGAAGTTAGCATAAAGAATATCAATAGCAGGAATACTAAGTCAGACATAGAAGCAGTACTGAACTGTGTGTCCCTTTTATTTCTCATTTGAATTGCCATAGTTCTGTCCTTTTTTTTTTAATTATTTGGCAGGCTCATATAGCACATCCATGAACTCTGTAGCATTGATTTCTAATTTGTAAACCACTTTTTGTATTCTGGCAACCAGTATGTTATAAAAAATATAAGCTGTAATACCAACTATTAAACCTCCCACGGTGGTTATCATTGCCTGATAAATACCTTTTGAAAGCAGTTCGATATTAATATTGTTTCCAGCCATCGACATATCGTAAAATGCCTGTATCATTCCTATAACTGTACCAAGAAAACCGAGCATAGGAGCTGCACCGGCAATGGTAGCAAGTCCTGCTACATTTTTCTCCAATTTGGAAATTTCCAGTTTACCTATGTTTTCGATAGCAGCATTAATGTCGTTTAATGGCTTACCGATTCTTGCCAAACCCTTGTCAATCATTCTGCCTATAGGCGAATTATTACTAACACATAATGCTCTTGCTGATTCCAGTTTGCCTTCGTGTATGTATGAACGTATGTTGTTCATAAAGTTTTTATCCTCCTTGGCAGCACGTCCTATGATAAAATATCTCTCAAAAAAGATATAAAATGCTATTATGGAAAGCAATCCTATCACTCCCATTATCCATCCGCCTTTTAATACTAAGTCTAGTATCGGTAGGGCAATTTCCTTTTCTCCTTCAATGCCTGCAAGGCTTTGCGCGGCTTCCTGAATTTGTAAAATAATTCCTGTTATCATGTTTAATTTTTTTCCTGAAGAATGGCTAATTTAAATCATATTAGTGATTCATTAATTTTACTTTCAGATGTTTTTAACATTTTGCTGTTAATACAAACAGAAATAGATAAATTTTATTGTTTTTAACTTGATTTTAGAGGTGTTTAATAATTCTATTCACCAATAATTGAGTGTGAAATACCATCAAATAATCAAATTGTTAGCAAATATTGGACTTGTTATTAATTAGCTCTAATTTAGACTCTATATAAATTTGACTTATCTCAGCATATTTAAGTCTTTTATAGTCTTAACAAATGTTAATTTTTTATTTTTGCCGCCGTAACAAATAAAAAGAGATTGGTATGTTTATACTTATGATAGTAATTTTTGTTCTGGGTTATACGATGATAGCTCTGGAGCACCCTTTAAAGATTGATAAAGCGGCATCTGCTTTGTTGACAGGTACAATTTTATGGGCAATTTATGCTTTAAATGCCACTGGAATTTTAGCATTGGATTTAAGCCCAACCTGGGAAATGGCAAGAGCGATGGCCAACGATGTTGTTTCTTTCGTTAAGCCTAATGTTGAGGAGCCTTATTTTAATATGGCCTGGAGTACAACGATTGCGACAGCTAATGATGTTACTCATTTTGTAACTCATGATTTAGAGCACCATTTAGTAGAAATAGCTGAAATATTATTCTTCTTGCTTGGTGCAATGACAATAGTTGAAACTGTTGACCAGCATCAGGGATTTAAACTTATCACCGACAAAATTAAAACAACCAATAAGGTTAAATTATTATGGATTCTAAGTATCCTTACATTTTTCATGTCGGCAACTCTTGATAATTTAACAACAACTATTGTATTGGTAGCATTATTGAGAAAGTTGATTTCAGATCAGAAAACAAGATGGTTCTTTGCAAGTATGGTGGTTTTAGCAGCAAATGCCGGTGGTGCATGGTCTCCAATTGGTGACGTTACTACTATCATGTTGTGGATTGGTGGTCAGGTTACAGCATTAAACATTATTACCGATGTTATTTTACCAAGTTTAGTAACTATGATTGTGCCATTGGTAATTGTTTCATTTACAGTTAAAGGTGATGTTCAGAGACCTGTATTGGCAGAAGGTGAAGGCAGAGAATTTACTACAGCCTTTGAAAGAAAACTTTTACTTAGTATGGGTGTAGGTGCTTTACTTTTTGTTCCTGTTTTTAAAACAGTTACTCATTTACCTCCTTACCTTGGAATGTTATTCGGATTAGGTGTAATATGGTTGGTGACAGAAATTATGCATAGGAATAAACCATTAGAAGATAAAAGAAAATTAACTGTAATAGGAATTCTTAAAAAAGTAGATGTTCCAACAATATTCTTCTTCTTAGGAATACTTTCAGCAGTTGCTGCTCTACAATCGGTAGGTCATCTTGATCTTCTTGCAAAATACCTGGATGAAAACTTACAGAATATTTACTTTATTAACTTAATAATTGGAGTATTATCGGCAATAGTAGATAACGTTCCACTGGTAGCAGGCGCAATGGGAATGTATCCAATAGCCGAAACTGGTGCTGTTGGTTATATGGCCGACTTTATGGTAGATGGTAAGTTCTGGCAGTTCCTTGCTTATTGTGCAGGAACAGGAGGAAGTATACTAATTATTGGTTCCGCAGCAGGTGTTGCAGCCATGGGATTGGAGAAAATTGATTTTATTTGGTATTTGAAAAATATTAGTTTGTTGGCTTTCGCTGGTTATATTGCAGGAGCAGCAGTATATTATTTACAAATGACATATTTATTCTAAAATATATTTTATCATTGAAAAACCTCCAAAATTCGTTTTTTGGAGGTTTTTTTTATTCTGTTCTTTTGCCAGAAAGTAACTGTTTTCGGTTAATAAGTTCATAATTGATATAAAACCATAAAAATTTCCCCATTAAATTTTAGGAGATTTAATTTTTAAAATTCAGTAGAACTGTAAGTTGTAATTAATACTACTTTCTATTAAAAACCCTTATTTAGTAAGTTTCTAAATATCATAATAGTTAGATATTTAGATGTAATAGATATTAAATTTTTTTACATCAATATCTAATTTTGCACATCTTAAATTCTAAAAATTATAATTATGTTTATTTTAATGATAGTAGTTTTTGTTCTGGGCTATTTAATGATTGCTCTGGAGCATCCGCTTAAAATTGATAAGGCTGCTTCAGCTTTATTATTGGGATCAGTGATCTGGACTGTTTATATAATGGATGTGGGAAGTGTTTTAAGCCTGGGATATAGCGATTCCTGGTTAAGCTTCCTTAATAGCACAGATTTCCAGGAATTTACAACTAAGTATCCGGAAGCAAATCTTTTGGAGCAAATGAAATATCATGTTATAGATAATGAGATTGTTAGACATCTTGGTGATATTTCGCAAATTCTGTTTTTCCTTTTAGGAGCAATGACAATAGTTGAAACTATCGATCAGCATCAAGGGTTTAAAATAATTACCGATAGAATAACTACTACCAATAAGGTGAAGTTATTATGGATACTTAGTATACTTACCTTCTTCATGTCGGCATTGCTCGATAATCTTACAACAACAATTGTAATGGTTGCTCTGTTACGTAAACTTATTGATGATAAAAAAACAAGATGGTTTTTTGCCAGTATGGTTGTAATTGCTGCTAATGCAGGGGGTGCATGGTCGCCAATTGGTGATGTAACAACAATTATGCTGTGGATAGGCAAGCAGGTAACTGCCGGAAACATAATTATGATGGTTATTCTACCAAGTATTTTTAATATGTTATTCCCATTGTTAGTTGTATCAATGTTTATGAAGGGGGAAGTAAACCGTCCTGAATTAAGTGATGATGAATCCAGAGAGTTTACCACAGGTTTTGAACGTAAACTGCTTCTTATAATGGGTGTTGCGGCATTATTATTTGTACCTGTATTTAAAACTGTGACTCACCTACCTCCTTATATGGGAATGTTGTTTGGCTTAAGTGTAATATGGATTACTACTGAGTTAATGCACAAAAACAAGAGTTTGGAAGATAGAAGGAAACTCACCGTAATAGGTGTTTTAAGAAAAGTTGATGTGCCTACTATTTTCTTCTTCCTTGGAATTTTATCCGCTGTTGCCGCCTTGGAATCAGCAGGTCATCTACGATTATTATCAGAATATCTAGATGAAAACGTACATAATATTTATGGAATAAATGCTGCAATCGGTGTTTTATCATCTATAGTTGATAATGTACCATTAACTGCCGGAGCAATGGGAATGTATCCTGTTATGACCGAAGCCATGGTACAAGCCTCTGTGGAGCCTGCTTATATGCATCATTTTGTGCAGGATGGAGCCTTTTGGGAATTACTTGCCTATGCTGCCGGAACAGGTGGAAGTATATTAATTATTGGTTCTGCAGCAGGTGTTGCCGCAATGGGACTTGAGAAAATTGATTTTATATGGTATATGAAGAAAATTAGTTGGTTAGCGTTGATAGGATATTTTGGTGGTATCTTAATTTACTGGCTGCAGGAAATGATTTTCTTCCACGGATAATAAACAAATTCACTAACAGGCCCCCGGAATTAATTTCGGGGGTTTTTTTACGGAGATAATCAAACAGTATAAATTATACCTGAAGAAGAATCCCTTGATGCTCCTGTAACTGATGCAAGGCAGTTTGTTTGTCCAATAACTCTCAATACTCCCATAAAAGCAAAGATTAAGGATTCCTTAAAATCGATGGTAATATTATCGGGCTTAACAACATTGTGTTTGGTTTCTCTTTTTATTGCATTAAGAAGAAATACATTATGTGCTCCACCTCCTGTAATTAGTAATCTTCCAGCAGGAAAATCTTTTATCGACTGGTTTATTTGATAGGCAATATGTTTAGCAACCGTATATAATTTATCTTCAATATTGCAGTTATACTCATCCACGGTTTTTACAAAAACATTCTTAACATATTGATTGCTAAGCGATTTAGGGTAAGGCCTTATAAAGTATTCGTCTCTGTTCAATTTATCAAAAAGTATGGTATTCATTTTTCCTAATAAAGCGAAGTTGCCATTTTCATCGTAAGGCTTACCTAATTGAAGGCTTAGGTGATTTAATATCTGGTTGGCTCCGCAAATGTCGAAGGCTACTCTTTTGGAGTTATCGATAAACGAAATATTAGCTATACCGCCTATATTAAGACAAAAATCAAATTCAGGGAAAAGGAGTTCGTCGCCTATGGGAACCAAAGGAGCACCCTGACCTCCCAGCGATATATCTTTACTTCTGAAATCGCTAATGGTTTTTATTCCTGTGTTTAATGCAATAGCCTGCCCGTCACCCAGTTGATAAGTGAATCCTGATGCTGGTTCATGGAAGATAGTATGGCCATGGGATGCAATGATATCGGGTTTAATGTTATGCTTTTTAATAAAAGTATTTATATGGTCTGCCAATAAGTTGCCGTATGATATATTGGTCTCTAATATTTTTGTGGCATTGGCAGTGGGTAATTCTTGCAAAATTAATAGCCATTCTTCAGAATAAGCAATAGTCTCGGCAGATATAATCCGAAAGGTCCATTTATTATTGTGATTTTGAAATTCGCAATAAGCTATGTCCAGTCCATCCAGCGAACTGCCCGACATCAAACCTAAAGCCGTATATTTTGTCATGTTTATTTTAAAATTACAGATTTTCGAGTAGTACTTCCAGTTTCATTCCTCTGCTACCTTTAATAAGGATAGTAAAGCCTTTCATTTTATTAGTTTCCAGCCAAAGTTTTAAATCCGATGTTTTTTCGAAATACCTGAAATTATTGCTGCCTGAAAATTTATAAAACTCACTTCCCACCAGGAACACATCGCTAAAATCAGTTTCTTCTATGTTTTTAATTACTTTTCTGTGTTCTTCCTCAGCCTCTTTTCCCAGTTCAAACATATCACCTAAAATTAACAGTGGCTTTTCTGCTTTAAACTCCTGGAAACTTATAATAGCTCCGTTCATACTTACAGGGTTTGCATTGTACGCATCTAATAGTATAGTGTTATGCTTGGTATTAAGTATTTGTGAGCGACTATTTTCAGGAATATAGTTTTCTATTGACTTGCAAATAGCATCCGGCTCAATGCCGAAGAAAATTCCACTTGCTATTGCAGCCATTATATTGGGGAAATTATACTTTCCGTAAAGTTTACTTTGAATGGTGTATTTATTTCCTTTGTATTTCCAGTGGACAAGAAGTGAAGGATTGCTGCTGATAATTTCCCCTGTTATATTTGATTCATCTGTGGTTCCATAAGTAAAAGAACTTATCCCTGAAGCCAGTTTTTTAAGTAATTTATCATCATTGTTGAGGATGATTTCTCCTCCACCTTGTCGTATGGAAGCATAGAGTTCTGACTTTGCTTTAACAACACCTTCCAGACTTCCAAATCCTTCGAGGTGTGCCTTTCCAATATTTGTAATAATCCCATAGTTTGGGGATGCTAATTCACATAAAAGTTCTATTTCACCAATATGGTTAGCTCCCATTTCTATAATTGCTATTTCAGTATCATGTTTTATTTCCAGCAAACTCAATGGAACACCAATATGATTGTTAAGATTTCCTTTGGTAAAACTAATTTTCTTTTGAGAAGACAAAACTGAAGAAATGAGTTCTTTAGTTGTTGTTTTGCCGTTGGACCCGGTAATTGCTAAAATGGGTGGATTAAGTTTATTTCTATGAAGTTTGGCTAAAAGTTGAAGTGTTTTTAAACTATCCTTAACAAGTATATGTTTAGGGCTTGTTTTATATTTATCGTCGTCGATAACTGCTGCTATTGCCCCATTTTCCATAGCATTATCAGCAAACTTATTCCCATTGAAATTTTCTCCCGAAAGGGCAAAAAATAATTTACCTTTTTCACAAGTACGGCTGTCGGTACTTATTCCTTTGCTTTCTTTCCAGAGTGTATAAATACTTTCTAAATCCATTGATATTTGTAGCGTTTGATACTGAAATTTTATTTATTCAAATATAGCAAAATTTATATGGGTTTTTTTAGATGATTCTACTTATTGAGCATAATTAATATTATCAAAATAAAGGGCATAAAAAAAGCCTCTGTAAAATTTACAGAGGCTTTCTTTATTAATTTTTTTCTTATCTGTCGGCGGCGCCTACTTTTATCATAGCGCAACGGAATCCAATGGTTGAAGAACCTTCATCTTCATTCAGATATCTTCTCACTCCAGGACTTAGATAGTAAACACCATCTTTCCAGGAACCACCTTTAACAACTCTTGCCTTATCACTTATTAGAGTAGTAACTCCATAATCATACATTTTTGATGTACTTTCAGGATCGTCATTACCTAACCAGTCAGCCTGAATTGTTGATTGATAGTCACCATCACGATAGTTAACATTATTTGCTTTACGGTAGTTTTTGCGGTTAGCAGCTTCTTCAGGAGAAATCTCTTCATATCTGATTTTTCCTAAACTATCTTTATCGGCAATACCACCATTAATATCTTTTACCTTATTAGTGTAAATATTTCCACGGAAAGGGTTATAGTCGGCAACATCCTGATGCGACATTGGGCGATAAATATCGAGAACCCATTCGCTAACATTACCAGCCATATTATACAAGCCATAATCGTTTGGCCAATATGAACCTACAGGACCAGGAAGGTCGGCTGCGTCGTTCAGATTACCAGCAACACCCATATAGTCACCACGACCTCTTTTGAAGTTGGCAACAAAGCTTCCGTAATATTTAGTTTCATCGGTTCTAACACCGCTTCCATTCCAAGGATATGTTCTTCTTTCAACAACTCTGTTAAAAAGAGTATTACCCACTAAGCCAAGGGCAGCATATTCCCATTCTGCTTCAGTAGGGAGTCGGTAATTTGGAAGAAGGATACCATCTTCGAATCTTACGTTTCTGATACCTGTACCATTTGGATCTAAGTCTTCTTTACCTTCGTTAACAAGACCTTCGTATTGTCCTGCTAAATAAGCATCGGTATTAAAGTTATTGGCACCTCTTTGATCAGGGTCGAAATCTAAAATACCGGATTCGATAAGTTGATTTTCATTAACTCTGTCAGTTCTCCATGATGCATAATCATTTGCTTGTAACCATGTTACACCAACAACAGGATAATTTTGATACGAAGGGTGACGGAAATAAGTATTCACCAAAGGCTCGTTATAAGCAAGTTTGTCTCTCCACACAAGAGTGTCGGGCAATGCTTGTTGAACTACCAGTGGAAAATCTTCTCCATAAACTCTGTTTAACCAGTAGATATATTCAAGATAATCGAGGTTACTAACCTCAGTTTGATCCATATAAAAACTGCTAACAGTAACTTTTCTCGGAGGATTGTCCCATTCATAAAATGGATTTTCTTCGGTAGCACCCATAGTAAAGGTACCGCCTTCGATGAGTATTAATCCGGGTCCGGCAATCTGGCTAGGCACGTCGGCCACTTCAAATCCGCCATTTTCAGGATTGTTATACTCCCATCCTGTTGTTCTTGAGGTATCGTTTTTACCGCAAGATGTTGTCAAAATCGCAATTGTTGCAATTCCTATTACAAATGAAAATAAGTGTTTAATATTTAACATCTTTAAAAAATTTGTATTTCTATGTTCTTATTATAACTAAAATGATGGTGCACTTATTGCCCTGATACGTCTTCTTTTTTGTTCTTTATAAATACAGAAGTCCCAGGCAAGGGATATTTCATGCGCACCTCCTGCTTTTCCCCCAACATTCGACATGGTTGCATCATAACTATATCCAAATCTTACATTATCAAATTTAAGTCCTATCAATGCAATAAGTGCATCAGGATTTTGGAAATTATGACGATAGTAAGCCCCTATTACAAAAGGATATTTATTTACATACAAACCAGCATTTAACTGATGAAACTTACCCTGCTGCATATATAATATACTGGGCTGTAGCATAATATCATCAGGATCGTAGCCACCAAGCATGCCTTGTGTAATATTTATATTAACTGAACCATGTCCTGTAATCTTCATATCTAATTTACTGTCAGGGTTGTCATAAAACGACAACTGAGGTTGTGTTAGATGATCTACTGCAATTCCCACATTGAAAATGTCGAAATAAGTCATAATGGCTCCTGCAGAGAAATCTACTACTGAAACATCGAAACTAGATGGTGGTGTTTCGTTTGTTGGACCGGTTATTTCACCTGTAGCCGAATTTATTTGATCGGCAAAAAATAACTTATCCCAGTTTAAATGCTCTTGATAGAAAGCCCCTTTTACACCAAAATTAATGATAATTGGTTCTGAAACTCTTAGTTTGTAAACATAAAAAGCGGCTGCTGAAGTTCTGGATAATGCTCCATCGCCTTGCTGGTCGCTCATAACTAATATGCCAAATCCACTATTAATTCCTGGCAAACTTTGATCGTAACTTATATTATAAGTGGCATATGCATTTGAAAGCCCAGGCCACTGGTTACGATAATTAAGATTGAGTCTTCCACACTGTGTGCTCCCCGCAAATGCCGGACTAAGGTATAAGGGGTTAGCATAAAACTGCGAAAACTGTGGGTCTTGAGCAAGGGACTGCAAAGTGCTCCCCAGCATTAAGACTACTGCTAATATTAATCGAAATTGCTTTGCCATCAACACATGAAATTTGATTTCGGTTTTGAGCCTACAATTATACAACCTTTTTCTTTTGTAACAATACGTAAATTGAAAAAATTATAATTTTTCGTTAAAAAAAATGTCTACAAAATAATTTATCCCCTTGGTCGTTATAAATCTGGAATTCAAAAACCAATTTTATTAAAACAATATCTTTGACTTCAAAAAAACAAATAATGTTGCATCGCACAATAATTTTATTTTTTAGCCTGGTGTTTTCCACCACTTATGCTCAAAGCATTAATTACTCATTTAATGAACGCATAAACTGGGGAAACATTGAAAAGATAAATCTTTCCGAAGGTAATTTCATTGAAAGATTATCATTTTCAGGAGCATATTATAATGGCTTTGAATCAAGCCCTTATCTGTCGAAAGATTACCTTATTCATACTGGAGATGCCAGTGTGGAAGCAAAATTGGTAAATGCCATTTTTGTGCAGGCCAGCGATGCAGAAACAAAACTGTTATTAGACAGAAATGAACGACCTAATGAAATAGTTGAACTTAAGGCCGATGTAATTATTAGCCAAAAGCAACCTTATGCCAATGTAAAAATTGTTCCATTAAGATGGAATTCATCCTTAAACATTGTAGAAAAATTAGTGAGTTATGAGTTAATAATTGAGGTTGAAGAAGATTTAGTAAATCAAAATCGAAGCACATATTATGCTTCTAATTCGGTTTTATCTTCCGGCGATTGGTTTAAAATCCGTATTAAAAAGGGGGGAATCTATAAAATTACTTACTCTCAGCTTCAGGAAATGGGCTTTAATGTTGATGCTAATCCATCAAAAATTGCCGTTTATGGAAATGGAGGAGGTACACTTCCCGAGATTAATAATGAATTCCGTTACGATGATCTTGTAGAAAATCCCATAGAAATAGTAGGTGCCCAGGATGGTAGTTTCGATGCAGGAGATTATATTTTATTTTATGGAGATAATCCGGTAAAATGGAAGTACGATTATTCATATCTAAGATTTCAACATATGAATAATTATTATGACGATTATACTTATTATTTTATCACATTAAAGAATGATGGAAGCGCTAAACGTATACAAAAGGTAAATGTGCCTGCAGGAAATGCCAGCAAAGAGATTAACACTTTTAACGATTATGCTTATCATGAATTAGATACTTTAAACCTTGCAGGTTCAGGACGTACCTGGTATGGAGAAGTCTTCGACTTTAACCTTACAAAGTCGTTTAGTTTCTCTTTTCCTAATATAGTAAAACAACCTGGTGCAAATTGTTATGCATCTCTGGCTTCAAGAGCATATTCATCAAACCAGTTTTTGGTTTATATAGATGATCAGTTACAGAAAACGCAGTCTATGCCAATCACTGCAAATAACGGATATGAATACGGCAGAACAAGAAATGCTGATTTTGATTTCACTCCAAAATCCGATGATATTATTGTAACTCTGGAATACCAAAGAGCATCAACAGGTTCTGTAGGTTATCTAAACTATATAGAATTGAATGTTGAAAGATATTTAAACTTTACCGGCAATCAAATGGCTTTCCGTAAAGCATTTTCGTGGGAAATTAACGAACTTGCCAAATATAATATTGGTGGTGAAACATCTAATATCAGGGTGTGGGATGTTACAGATGTGACCAATATAGGTGAAATGACTTTGACTGCATCAAGTGGTAAAGTAAGTTTTAAGGCACAAACAGATACACTTCGACAATTTATTGCTTTTAATGGAGGAGAATACTATACTCCCCAATTCGTGGAAATTGTTGATAATCAAAACCTACATGCATTAAAGAATATCGATTATTTAATTATTTCTCATCCACTGTTTTTGGAAGAAGCCAACAGACTGGCCGAATTTCATAGTGAAAACCAGGACTTTAATGTGTATGTAACTACACCACAAAAAATTTATAATGAGTTTTCTTCCGGCTCTCAGGATATTACTGCCATAAGAGATTTTTGTAAAATGCTTTACGATAAAAGCGATGCCGGTAAAGAATTAAAATATCTCCTCCTTTTTGGAGATGCTTCTTATGATTATAAGGATAAACTTTCCGACAACTCTAATTTTGTTCCCTGCTGGGAGCATACCAAATCGTTGAATATAATATCTTCCATTGCCACCGATGATTATTACGGTTATCTGGATGACGGAGAGGGTAGTCTTGATGGTAATAACAGAGTGGATATTGGCATTGGGCGTTTTGTTGTTCAAACTGTTGATGAGGCTGCGGCTGCAGTAAACAAATCAATAAATTATTGTACCAACACTCAGGAAAATATGGGGCCGTGGAGAAATCAGATAACTTTTCTCGCCGACGATGAAGATTCGAACCATCATATGCATGATGCCGAAACTTTAGCCAATTATTTGGATGAAAACCATACTGAGTATTTAATTGATAAAATATATGTTGATGCCTATCCGCAAATATCAACTCCAAGCGGTCAGAGGGCTCCTGAAGTAAATAATGCCATCAATTCAAAAATTGAAAAGGGAACTTTAATATTCAATTATTCTGGTCACGGTGGTGAACTAGGTCTTGGGCATGAAAGATTTTTGGAAATACAGGATATAAATTCATGGAATAATAGTGATAAACTTCCAATATTTATCACAGCCACCTGCGAATTTAGCCGTTATGATGATCCTAAAAGGGTATCGGCAGGCGAATTGGTTTTTTTAAATCCCAATGGAGGCGCTGTTGCTTTATTTACAACTGCCAGAGCAACTTTTGCAAGTTCCAACCTGGCCTTAAACAGAGCCATATACGACAATAACATCTTCACCAAAATTGATGGTGAATTTCCTCGCTTTGGTGATGTTATAAGGAGGTCGAAAACACTGGGTAACGATAATGATAAGAAATTCGTTTTGTTGGGCGATCCGGCAGTACGTCTTGCTTATCCTGAGCATGAAGCCAAAACTGTAAAAATTAATTCCAATATAGTTATTGATGATGTTTACGATACAATAAACGCCCTTTCGCAAGTTAAGGTGGAGGGAATTGTTACAGATGCAGGTAATAATAAACTGTCAGATTTCCAGGGTATTATGTACCCAACCGTATATGATAAAAAAGTTGAAATAGAAACTCTCGGTTCAGATGCAGGAAGTTATCCCGAAAAGTTTTATTACTGGAAAAGTGTACTGTTTAATGGTAAAGTGGATATTAATGATGGAGATTTTGAATTTGAATTCATAGTGCCTCGCGATATATCATATAACTTTGGAAAAGGAAGAATAAATTACTATTTCAATAACGATTCTATTGATGGTAATGGGTACTATGAAAATATTATTATTGGTGGTTTTGATGATCAGGCCTCCGAAGATACTCAGGGACCCGAGATACAACTGTATTTCAATGAAGATGATTTTGTGAATGGGGGAACTACCGATCAAAATCCGGTACTACTCGCTTATGTTGAAGATGAAAGTGGAATAAATACCACAGGAAATGGTATTGGTCACGATATTATGGCAGTTATTGATGCCGACCCTACAAAGTCATTTACATTAAACGATTATTACGAAGCTGAAGTTAATAGGTACAATAGCGGGATAATTAGTTACCCATTCTTTAATCTCGAAAATGGTGAACATACCCTGAGTTTGAGAGTTTGGGATATTTATAATAATTCCTCTACTGCCTATCTCGACTTTCTTGTGATAGGATCGGAAGATTTAGTTATCAGCAATTTGATGAATTACCCAAATCCGGTAATGGATAACACTTATTTTGTATTCGAACATAATCAATCGAATAACGATCTGGAAGTGGAAATCCAGATTTATAGTGTTAGTGGAAGACTAATAAAAACACTTAGCGGTGTAGCAAGATCACATAACTATAAATCGGAACCACTTGAGTGGGATGCATGTACTGAAGCCGGTGATAAAATAGGAAGAGGGTTTTATGTTTATAAATTAACGGTGACAAACGAAACGGGTGAAACAAAAACTGAAACAGCTAAGCTGATATTTGTTAAATAGTTGTTATTACTAATTTTATCTTTTAAACCAACTAAAAATTGCCGTAATTTGTCTTTGTTATTATGAAGAATTTTTTAATCGTAATATTTATATGTTTTTCTCTTGCTGTTGTAGGGCAGGATGTATTGGATATTGAATTGAAATGGAATGATATACAGTCGGTTAAAACGGCAAAAGATATAAATATTAATTACCTTTCATTCGATGGTTCAACAACTGAATATAAATATGGATCATTGCCTGTTTTTATAAATAAACTGGCAACTCCTTCCTCAGTTTATTCTTATGAGTTGGAAATACTAAACCCGGTTTATGATACTCTACCCTTTAATGAAACCCAACTTATCTCTGACAGAGACCTTGTGGGTGATGAGTTTGTGCTGGAGTATGTTAATGATAAAATAAAACTCTTACCACTAAAAACAGATGATAGAAGCAACAGACTTATACGGTTGAAAAGTTTTAGTTTGTTAACAAACCTGGTGCCGGTTCCTGAAGAGAAACAATTGAATAATTTTAAACAAACTTATGCCGATAATTCAGTATTATCAGATGGACATTGGTATAAAATAGGAATTGTAAATACCGGAATTCATAAGCTGGAGAGATCCGACCTTATAGAAATGGGTTTAAACCCTGACGATATTGATGTTAGTAAAATTGGAATTTTCGGAAATTATGTAGGGATGCTTCCTGAAGGTAATAATAAGGAGCGCCCTGATGATTTAATGGAAAATCAAGCCGAATATGTTGGATTTGAGGATGGTAGTTTTGATGAGGGAGATTATATCTTGTTCTATGCTGAGAGTCAGCAGGTATGGAGATACAATCCGTTTACAGTTCGATTCGATCATTTTAAAAATATTTATGCCGATACAGTTTATTATTTTTTTACTCCCGACATGGGATCTCAAAAAAATATTTTTGTTGAGGAAAGTTTGAATGAAGAACCAACTATTGTTGTTAATAGTTTTGTTGATTATCTTGCTCATGAGGAAGATGATGAAAATTTAATGTATTCAGGTAAGGATTGGTTTGGAGAAAAACTCAGCATGCTAGAACCTGAAATAACTTTCAATCATAATATTCCACATTTAAAAAAAGATAAAGCAATTTTTCTTGTTTTTAAGGTTGTGGCCAGAGCTTACGAAACAAGTTCTTTCAAGGTTTTTGTCAATGAGCAGGTAGTTATCGATTCAACAACCATCTCAAAAGTAAATCCTGCTTCCGAAGGTATTTATGCCCGCGAAGCAATTAGGTCGGTAACTTTTTTTGCAAATAGTGAAAATTTAAGCATTAAAACAGCATATAATACAAGCAGTAATTCGGCCTCATTCTGGTTAGATTATTATTTATTGAATTTTGAAAGAGATCTTGTTTTCGACGGTGGTCAGATGGCTTTCAGGCAGCCTTCGGCAACAGGGCTTGGAAATATTACTAATTTCAAATTAACAAATAATGGGGGTAATGCCGAAATTTGGGATATTACCAACTACCATCAACCACATAAAATAAGCATTAACAATAACGGAAACCTTGATGAATTTACCATTGCAACCGATTCGTTGAGAGAATTTATTTGCTTCGATGGTTCTTCTTTTTTTAAACCGGTTATTTATCAGGAAGTTGAGAATCAGAATTTACATGGTATTGAGCAAGTAGATTTTGTAATTATTTGTCCTGATTTTTTAAAACCGGCGGCAGATCGATTGGCAAAAATTCATGAAGAACATGATGGAATGTCTACACTGGTAGTTAGCCCGGAACAAATTTATAATGAATTTTCTTCTGGTAGCCAGGATGTTGTAGCCATACGCGACTTCATGCGAATGCTTTATAAAAAGGGTGCCTTTTCAAACAGTCATGGCTATTTATTGTTGTTTGGCGATGGTTCTTTCGATTATAAACACAGAGTTCCCGATAATAGTAACATTGTACCTACTTATGAGTCAGCAGAATCTCTTCGTGCAACACAATCTTATGTTACCGACGACTTTTTTGGCTTGTTGGACGATGATGAAGGAGCATATTGTACGGGAGAGTTGGATATAGGAATTGGTAGATTTCCTGTAAATAATATTGAGGAGGCGAATATTGCAGTCGACAAAATAGAAAGATATCTTTTTAAAGATAAAGACAATCTCCATAATTGGGCTCAAACCTTATGTTTCATTGCCGATGATGGTGATAATAACCTGCATTTCAAACAGGCCGACAAACAGTTGGTGCCTATTGTCGACACTCTTAATCCCGGATTTGTAGTAAACAAAATTTATTCCGATGCGCATGCAAAAATTAAAATCCCTGGAGGATATCGTTTTCCGGAGGTTAATGAAAAGATAGAGTCGCAAGTTAATGAAGGAGCATTGATAGTTAATTATACCGGACATGGAGGATTGATAGGATGGTCGGAAGAACTGGTTCTCGATGTGCCAACTATTCACAGT
>JBFFLX010000013.1:0-41645 GCA_041554435.1 Bacteroidales bacterium | reverse complement strand
TTCGCTCATCCCATCATTAAAATGGTAGCCTCCTTCGGTAAAATGCTTAATTTCTTCCACCTGAGTTATGCGATTTTTTAAAATGAAAGCCGACATCATTCCTCTTGCTTTTTTTGCGTAAATACTTATCACCTTGTAATTACCATTTTTCTCCTCCATAAAAATTGGTGTAATTACTTTGGCTTTTAATTTTTTTGTGTTTATAACTTTGAAATATTCGTTGGATGCAAGGTTAATAATAGTTTCTTCTCCTGACTCTTTTATTTGCTTATTAATAAGGTGTGTGATTTTATCTCCCCAATATTCATATAAATTATTAAGATTCCCCATTTTTAGTTTTGTTCCCATTTCTAATCTGTATGGGAGTATGGCATCCATTGGATTTAATATACCATATAAGCCAGAAAGTATCCTTAAATGCTCATTGGTATACTCTAGGTCTTCATTAGTAAAACTATCGATATCAAGCCCATTATAAACTTCGCCACTAAAGGCAAATATTGCATTTAAAGCATCTTCAACTTTATAAGGTACTTTCCATGATTGATATCTTTCATAATTAATCTGAGCCAGATTGGCACTGATACCCATTAAATCGCCTAGTTTCTGAGGTTTTAATTTTTTTAGTTTTATAGCAATTTTATTTGATTTGTCGATAAATACCGGTATAGATGAATTAGGCGATGCCGGAATGTCGGTTTTTAATGTTTTTGCCGGTGATATTAATATTAGCATTCTGTAATGTTTAAAAAAACTCAATTTATGACCAAAAAAAAGGCAGTATCAGAAATAACCAATACTGCCCTTATTAAATTCTAATATTATTTTACAATTATTTTAGAAACCTTGCCATATTGTGTGTTACCAAGTCTGATGATATAGGCTCCTTTTTCAGCAAATGACATATCCAAATTATATATGTATCTACCATTAACATTTTTTACCCAATTCTCTACCAGTTTTTGTCCCAGAACATTATGAACATTAATTTTCAAGTCTTCAGTTACTTCTGCACTGCTGAGAGATATTTCGAATTGGTTGCTATTTTTGGTTTTTATTCTCATTTCTGCCTTGCTTAAAGGAATATTATCGATATTAGTGTATAAAACAATATTAGCTTTATAATCTTCAGTTTCACCATAGTTCGTTCCTTGACAAGCATCATTGGGTACACTATTGTTCCAGTTAGTTTTCGCACGCATCATATGTTCTCCTAAATTAGCCGTTTCGGGTATGGTAACCTCTATAGTTTCTGTAAAAACTCCACCATTTTGTCCGGGAGCTATTTCTATGTCGTCAACAAGAATTTCATCATCTTCAAAAACAAAATTGTCGTTGAAATCTATCCATAATTTTACAAATTGGCTTCCGTAATGTGTTGTGACGGTAAGTTCATATGTTTCCTGTTGTTCCAAAACAGCAACCATGTCAGTATAATCACCATATCCTTCGTCAGAACATTCAGTAGTATTTTCAAGATCTCTAATACTAAAATAATATAGTCCATCACCATCAGTACAATCTGAAATTGGTTGGCATAAACTATTGGTTACTTGTTTATAAGTAGTGTCGTTATTATTGTTGGCATCATTTGGTAAAGATGTATAGGAAGCAAAATTATAAGTTTCAAAATTCAGCAAATCTGCTGTTTGATTGAAAGTATATGACAGGCTTTCATCCATAGCCAAGGGACCGGGAACTTGCTCTGTAACAATAATATCATTCACATTATATGAAACATCAAAGTTAGTTTGTTCAGCAAACCCAAAATTTCTTATTACAACACTTACTTCCTCGTCAGAGGCTAATCCACTTCCGGAAACCGGGGTTGTTATTTCAGATACTCCTATGTCGTCAGCATGCAAATGCATAACTTCTTTCCATGTTGAATCATTGTCTCTGAATTCTTCCACATCCAGATCCGTCCATGCCTCAATGTGGTAGGTAGTTCCTTCTGAACTCATATCAGTAGTTTGTAAGAAAGAATAGGACAATAATTCACCCGATGCTAAAGTATTTGTAAAGGTTTCTGTTACAACAGCACCATTATCAACCTGGTAACTAACAGGAAAATTACTTTGATCATTTTCGCCAAAGTTTTTTACTTCAACAGTAACAACTTCATTATCTGTTAATTGTCCGTTTTCGGGTTGAGAAATTCCAACTACTCCTATATCGTTTAGATAATCTGAAGCAATTTGGAAAACACCTACTACATCTTTTCTTTGGCTATTGTGAAAATATTCAGCTATATGCCAAAAGGTTTTACCGTTAGCAGGATCAACCGTAAGCTGGACATAATCGGCTAAACGGTTAGACGGGTTACTTGAGTTACTTTTTGCGATTAATGTTTCATCAACTGTCATTTGGCCGATAGGATCGGAAGCATACCTACCTGTATAATAAATTGCTATACTGTCAGTTTCGCTACAACTTGTGTAGCCCATACCAATATTACCTTGCACATCCATTACCATACTTCCTGAAAAAGCGTGTTTATCATTATAAGGAGAAACATAGGTTCCTTCCTGATAAATATACCATGGGTCACCATCATTATCCTGACGTAATTCATACCAGCGTATTCCTGCCAACTCATCTGAAGAGCCATCTGTGTCAACCACAAAATTAAAAAGAGCAGAATTATGATCGGTAAACCTTCTGTATTGTGCCTGGTTCATCATAGTAGCCTGAAGGGCATCCTGATCGGGGCCTGATGGCTGCGGTACATTTGAAAAAGATCCACCATCGAATACTGAGATAAATGGAGTGGTCACAATCTCTAAAGGGTCGGAAATGCTTGAATTTGAAATATCTGCCCAATCAACGTTAACTGTCCACATCTTCACATGGTCAGTGGATACACCGCTCCAAGCATCATCTTGCAAATAAACAACTGTTGCATCGCCTGTTGGAGGAAGTTGGTCATCACTAACATTAAAAAACTGTGGACTATAAAAACCGGAAGTTGTTATTCCTGTCAGAGGAAACCCAACAAACTGAGCGGGAGCTCCTATAAGCATTGAATCACGCTCTACGGCAAATACTTTTTCTATTGCATTAATATTGGCTGTAACATAGTAACCGTCACTCCAAACTGAAAACTTTGTATAGTCAGGAAATGAGCCCGTTTCGAAGCCTGAAGTATAAATATACCAACCATCGTTAACAGGGTCGGGACCCTGACAAACCGCCATATTGAAACCATTAGGGTTGCTATCAAATTCTGTAATTATAAATCTGTCAGCCTGAGCATCGTAAATCACTATCGGGTCACCAATATTGTTTCCCGGAAATAAGGTGCTTAACAGAGCGGGTTCTGTCAAAGGATTACCACTTTTGTCAAATATTCTAAATCCTGTATTCCAGGCCCCAATAAAATGGTTTGGGCCAACAGCGCCTGTAGGGTCGGAGGGAGTGTAATTTGAAATATTGGCTTCAAATACCAAGGAAGGCTCTCTACCCTGAATACGTTGAGCTGCTTTTTGCATTTCTACAAGTGCATCATTTCCTTTGGGAAATCCTTTTCCAGGAACAGTTTTATTCGCACCACGGTGTTTAGGCATTCCCATTTTTGCCTCTGCATTTGGGTCGGCTGCTACAAATGTCCCATTCGCAATTTGTTCGGCAATACTAGGTACAATTATGGGATCGGCCATATAACCAAACTTCGTTGCTTTCTGAACACCTGATGTTTGCGAATAACTATAAACAGATGTAAGTACTAGAGCAATAGTAATAATTGATTGTAATAATTTTTTCATAAAATTTTCGATTATTGTTTGAATTAACAAATAAATAATAATTGGTTCAGCGTGTAAAATTATTCTTAAATCATTGAATTCTAATTTAAATGTTTCTAATTAACACAAATTTAACAAACAAATTCAGAATACCAATTGTAATGACAAGATAGTTTGTTGTAGAGTTGTTTGCAAAAAGCAAAAGCCTATATATCAAAAATTCAAAATGATTATTTATTGGATAATTTTTGAAAGTGATAATAATAAAATCAACAGTAATGAATATTAGAGCACACTAAGTATGATAAAACAGACTTTTAAACTTATAAATAATCAAAATTAAAACCCGGGGCCAAAAGTGTTGAAATTTCCAAATCCACCAGTTGCAGGAGAGGAGAACCCGTTATAACCTCCGTATCCTCCATAAGGATTATGATAGAAGAAATTCGGGTTGTTCTGTTCATGATATTGGAAACTTGCATTAATTCTAAAATTATCAGTTAGCCTGTATTCTAAATCTACAATTGCGCCTTGATTACTAAAGTCGAGATAGGAATTTTGATTTTCATTATTGAAATTAGAAGGATTTAACATAAAGGTTTTATATCCTGTTGCCCTTACGCTAAACTTATCATTTACATGGTAAGTGCCAGAAACATAAATGCTTCCGTAATTGTGGTTTGACGACTGAAAACTGTTTTCGTTGCCGGATCGAAACTGCATACTGGTATATGTCATTCCGAAACTCACTTCTGTTTTTTTACTGACAGGCATACTTATTTCAGGAGCAATAAATGACTGAAAACCAGTAAAGTTATTTCCAAATGAAGTAAAACTTGTCCCTAAATTAACCCTCACATTTGGTTTGTAAAGAGCAGGAGATTTTGAAATTATTTTTAAAGAAGAATCAGTTTTAGCTTTATTTACTCCCAAAACATTAGAACCAAAACTTTGAGCATGGCATTCAAACTGGCTAAAAGCCAGAGGTATAACCAATAATATCAAATATACTTTTAAATTCTTCATAAGGCAAAGATAAATAAAAAGACAATTTTTTACAGCATTTAAATTTCTTTATGATTTTTTAATCTGAAAAAGGAATTGTCTTCCGAAATTTCCATATCTACCAAATCCATAAGAATGAAGTCGGCCAATAAATCTTCAGTTTCAAATTTACTCAAATTACAAACCGATTTTATTTGTTCAAAATCGGAGACCTCGTTTTTATCAAGGTGTTGCATCAATGAGCGCTCTACGTCACCATAAGTAATTTCAATGTTCTCCATTGATTTTTGCTTCTTCCATATCTTCATCATTATTCCATTAGCAAGCAAATTCTGGTCTTTATTACGAACAAATGCTCTGTAATTTCCTTTAGTGTCAGGTGCCTTGTGCGGTACTTTATTGCTTTGGGTTATTTCGATTTCCAATACTTTCTTCCCATTAAGATTCCACTCTTTACTGTTAAACATTACTTCAGGTTTACAATAGAGTTTTGCAGCACTGTCGATCATAAAGAACTCTTCCTCAGAACGTACGCCGGCAATAGAGCCATTGTCTTTTACGCCAATAAGCAGTTTACCGCCCTTGGTGTTAGCAAAAGCAACCAAGGATCTGGCAATTTTTGGTGCATCAGAAACCTCAAATTTGAAGTCCAGATGCATGCCTTCTCCTCCCTCGATAAGAAGTTTAATGGGGTGTTGCTTTTTCATTTTCTGAAAAATTAAATAACAAATTTAGTATATCAAAAAATAGATTACTAATTATTTTAATGCTGAGTGTAAGATGCTGGCTAATAGAATTCTATATTTTCTTTAGCCATGGTTTTTTCGCAATAATGGCAACTTAATTTCATGTTTCCATTATAGTCGGTAATAACCTTAAATCTTGTTGGAATTTTTTCGGTATTTGTAACACATTTGGGGTTAAAACATTTTACTATTTTTTCGACTGTTGATGGAGTTTTAACCTTTTGCTTTTTTGTTATTTCGTAATCCTCAATTTCAATTAGAGTTGCACTTGGTGCTACCAAAGCAATTTTACTTATTTCTTCATCCTTGAAAAAGGTGTCGCTTATTTTAATAATTCCTTTACTTATAAACTTATCACTGTATAAGTTAGTTCCAAAATACACCTGATTTTCAGTACCTTCAAGGTTTAACATATTAATAACCTGAAAGGTTTTATCTGAAGGTATATGGTCAATAACAGTGCCACTGCGTATTGCAGATACTATTAATTCTGTTCTTTTTTTATCCATGATTCGACTTTATTAAATTTTATAAATTCGCTATTTAAGTCCTAAAATTGCAGCTATAAGTGCCTGGCGTACATAAACTCCATTTTTCGCCTGCTGGAAATAATATGCTTTACTATTGGTGTCTACATCTTCATTTATTTCATTTACACGTGGCAGTGGATGCAGAACCTTCATATTTTCTTTTGACTTTGCCAACATGCTGTTTTCGAGTATGTAAGCGTTTTTTACTCTCTCATATTCAAGAGGGTCGGGGAATCGTTCACCCTGAACTCTGGTCATATATAAAATATCGGCAATAGGAATTGCTTCCATTAGGTCGGTATACTGATGATATTCTAAATTAGCATTTTTAACCCAGGCTTTAACAGAACTTGGCATTTTTAATGAATCAGGAGAAACAAAATGGAATGTTGCGTTAAATAAACTTAATGCCTGAACCAGTGAATGAACGGTTCTTCCATATTTTAAATCCCCAACCATAACAATATTAATGTTCTCAAGTGTGCCCTGTGTTTTTCTTATGGAATATAAATCCAAAAGACACTGTGTTGGGTGTTGATTTGCTCCGTCACCCGCATTTATTATTGGAACCGGAGATACTTCACTAGCGTATCGGGCACTTCCGTCTAAAGGATTTCTCATAACTATCAAATCGGAATAGTTACTTACAGTAAGAATAGTGTCCTTTAATGATTCACCCTTTTTAACACTGGATGTGTCGGCGCTGGCAAAACCTATTATACTACCTCCTAAATACTGCACAGCACTTTCAAAACTCAGTCGTGTTCGTGTACTTGGCTCGAAGAATAATGAAGCAACAACATGAGTGTTGAGTATTTGCTGCCTTTGGTCTTTTTCAAAATCCTCAGCTAAATCCAATATATGAAGTATCTCTTCCTTACTAAAATCAGTAATTGAGATAAGACTTCTGTTTTTTAAATCCATAATTATGTTTTTATTTTGAACATTAAAAAAGACGGTTAAACCGTCTTGTATATCATATAACTCTCTGATAAACAGATGTTAATCTGTAAATTCTAAATTTAATTTCACTATTCATAGTGATTGCAAATATACACTGATTATTGGCTTTTCAATTAAATTTTTATTGACAAATGGAGTGTTTTTTTAACAATGTTGGCCTATTTTCTATCATTGGTGAAAAATGCAAATAAATACGTAAAAATTTTAATTTTTTATTAAAATTAGCAAATTTGGCTCAATATAATGCAAACGTTTGAGGAAATAAATTCATAAATAATTTGAAAAAAAAACAGTTAATATCTATCTGTATAATGATAAAGTAAATATTTAAAATAATCTGAACAATTAGTGTTTACGGGGTGTTTAAGTGAGGACAAAAAAAACCCACCTATGAACAGGCGTTCATTTAGGTGGGCCCAATTATGAAAAACAAACAAAACAAGCAATGCAAAAATAACCACTTTTTTCTGATTGTCAATAGTTTTAACAAAAAAAGATTAAAAAAGTTTAAAATTTTAAGGCATTAGGCTAATTATAGATAATTATTTGTACCTAATCTAAATAATGATTGTATTTTTGCAGCATTATTTAAAATAACATTTATGGCTACATTTGATATAATAATGCCAAAACTTGGCGAAAGCGTTGAAGAAGCAACGATTACAAAGTGGTTTGTAGAACTTGGCGACACCATTGAAGAGGATCAACCCATAGTTGAACTTGCTACCGATAAAGTAGATTCGGAGGTTCCTTCACCGGTTGAAGGAAAAGTTATTAAAATTAATTATGAGGAAGATGCTGTTGTTGCTGTTGGAGAGGTAATTGCAGTTATTTCTTTGGATGGAAATGATGAAGTTGAAACAAAGGATGACAGCAAGTCTGCCGCTGATACTAAAGAAAAAAATAAGGAAGAAAATGCTGATAAGGATACTCATGAGGAGACCGTAGAAAAATCAGAATACAAATCAACCCGTTTTTATTCACCTCTTGTTAAAACCATTGCTAAAAAGGAAAATGTTAGTTTGAAAGAACTAGATGCCCTAAGTGGCAGCGGAGCCAATGGCAGGGTAAATAAAAAGGATATACTGGAATATATTTCTAATCGTAAAGACGAAGATGTTGTAAAAGTTGAGAAGATTCCTGAAACGAAAAAGCCTGCTGTTAAAATTACTGTAAACGAAGGAGATGAAGTTGTACCTATGCCCCGTATGCGTAAACTTATTTCGGAGCATATGACAATGAGTGTTCAAACTTCAGCACATGTTACCACTGTAATTGAGGCAGACGTAACTAATATTGTTAAGTGGAGAAATAAATATAAGCAGGAGTTTTTGGATAAATTCGGTCAGAAACTTACTTATATGCCAATATTCACGGAGGCAGTTGCAAAAGCACTTCGCGATTTCCCACAGGTAAATGCTTCCACCGATGGTGAAAACATTATTTACAGGAAAAAGGTGAATATAGGTATTGCTGTTGCTCTTCCTGAATGGAATTTAATAGTTCCTGTTATAAAAGATGCGGATTTCAAAAATCTATTGGGCCTTGCAACTGATATTAATACACTTGCTGCCAAGGCACGTGATAATAAACTTAATCCTGATGAAGTATCAGGAGGTACTTTTAGCATAACAAACTTCGGTAGCTTTAATAACCTTATGGGAACTCCAATCATAAACCAGCCACAGGTTGCAATTTTAGCCACAGGCGCCATTGTTAAAAAATCGTCTGTTCTTGAAACTCCCGAAGGCGACTTTATGGCTATACGCAGTAAAATGTACTTATCGCTTTCCTATGATCATCGTATAGTTGATGGAGCATTGGGAGGTGCATTTTTAGAAAGAGTAGCAAAATATCTAGAAGAATTTAATACAAACAGGACTATTTAACTTATTATTAAGGGATTAAATATTTATTATGGATTATCCAAAAATACATTCGATAAAGAAAACAGATAAGAAAACACTAAAAAAGTGGTTGCATTTAATGAGTTTAGGAAGAGCCCTCGATGATAAGGCTCCTAACTATTTGAAACAAGCCATTGGCTGGAGTTATCACGCTCCTTATGCCGGTCATGATGGAATACAGTTGGCTTTGGGACAGGTTTTCGATAGAAAAACCGACCATTTATTTCCGTATTACAGAGATATGTTAACTGCAATGTCGGCTGGTGTTAATGCAACAGAAATTATATTAAACGGTATTTCAAAGGCTACCGATAAGGCAAGCGGTGGACGACATATGTCGAACCACTTTGCAAAACCTGAATGGAATATTCACAATGTTTCTTCATGTACCGGAAATCATACTCAAATTGCTGCTGGTACAGCAAGGGCAATAAAAAAGTATAAATCCAAAGGTGTTGTATTTAGTTCTCAGGGAGAATCTTCAGTATCAGAAGGTTATGTTTACGAGGCTATTAATGGTGCATCCAATGAACAACTGCCTGTAGTTTTTGTGTTTCAGGACAATGGTTATGGCATTTCTGTTCCCAAAAAAGATCAAACAGCAAATCGTAAGGTTGCAAATAATTTTCTGGGATTTAAAAATTTAAGAGTTATTCATTGTAATGGAAAAGATGTTTTCGATTCGATGAATGCTATGATTGAGGCCCGAAAACATGCTGAAGAAAATCAACAGCCTGTTATTGTGCAGGCAAACTGTGTTCGTATGCATTCTCATTCAAATTCCGATCGCCATGAACTATATCGTGACGATTACGAAATGAATTATGTAAAGGAATACGATCCCTTGGGAAAATTCAACCGTATGCTTGTCAGATATGGCCGATTGACAGAGGATGAAATTTCAAAAATAGAGGAAGAAGTAAAGGTAGAGGTGAAAAAGGCTCATAAGGAAGCCCTTAGTGCTCCTGATCCTGATCCTGCCTCTATTTATGATTACGTATTGCCGGAGCCGTATGAAGCAGAAAAATATCCTGATGGTATTCATGACGATACTTCTGAACCAAAGAAGTTAATAGAGGCTTTGAACGAAACTCTTAAAGCAGAATTCCGTCATAATCCTGATACATTCATGTGGGGACAGGATATGGCCAACAAAGATAAAGGCGGGATTTTTAATGTATCAAAAGGTATGCAGCAGGAGTTTGGTAAAGAAAGAATATTTAATGCTCCCATTGCAGAAGATTACATTATGGGTACAGCCAACGGTATGACCCGTTTTAATGATAAAATCAGAGTGGTTGTGGAAGGCGCTGAGTTTGCCGATTACTTCTGGCCTGCCATGGAACAATTTGTGGAGGCTACTCATGACTATTGGAGAAGCAATGGTGCATTTGTTCCCAATGTTACTGTACGTCTTGCCTCAGGAGGTTATATAGGAGGAGGACTTTATCATTCACAAAATATTGAAGGTGCCCTCTCAACTTTCCCCGGCGTAAGAATTGTTTATCCTTCTTTTGCTGATGATGCTGCAGGTTTACTAAGGACTTCTATTCGTTCCAGAGGTTTAACAGTTTTTATGGAGCCTAAAGCATTGTATAATGCTCCTAAAGCCGCAACTCCAATACCTGATGATTTTGAAGTTCCATTTGGTAAAGCAAGAGTTAGAAGAGAAGGCTCTGATTTATCGATAATTACCTATGGCAATACAACACATATGTGTTTGGAAGTTGCAGAAAAAATTGAGAAAGAATCAGGTGCAAGTGTTGAAGTTCTGGATTTGAGGTCGTTGATTCCTCTGGATATAGATGGTATTCTTGAAACAGTGAAAAAGACTAACAGAGTACTTGTTGTTCACGAAGATAAGGTTTTTGCCGGTTTTGGTGGTGAGATAACTGCTACTATCAACGAGAAAGCATTTGAATATTTAGATGCACCGGTAAGAAGAGTTGGTTCAGAGTTTACACCCGTTGGATTTAACAGAATACTTGAGGCTGCTATTCTTCCTAGTACAGATAAAATTATGAAAGCAGCTAAAGATTTATTGAACTATTAAAATACTGAATATGAAAAAGATAGCGTTAATATATAGTTTTAATACTACCAAATCGAAAAATGCAGCAAAGAAAATTATTGCTGAAATTGGAGAGGATAAAATAGAAAGTTTGAATGCCGAAGAAATTACAGGTGAAGAGTTTATGAAGTACGATAAGTATATACTCAGTCTCCCAACCTGGTTCGACGGAGAACTTCCAAATTATTGGGATGAGTTTGTGCCAGAACTGGAGGACCTCCCTTTAAAAGGAAAAACTTTTGCCCTTTTTGGTCTGGGAGACCAGAAAAATTATCCTGAAAATTTTGGTGATGCACTAGGTATTATGGCTGAGATAATTGAACAAGCCGGAGGAAAAATTATTGGATCAACAGAAATTGAAGGATATACCTTTGAAAACTCAAAAGCCATAAGGGATGGTAAGTTTGTGGGACTACTGCTCGATCAGGATAATCAGGCAAAATTATCTGGTAAAAGAATAAAAGATTGGGTAAAATCAATAAAGGATCGATTGTGATCATAAACAAAAAATTTATTGAATCCTGCTTCACACTGATGAAGCAGGATTTTTTTTTGCGCATTGTTTCTTAAAAAAATGATTAAACATATTATTGTATATTTACTCGCCAGAATAATTAATGAAATTTTAAGCTGTTTAACTTTTTATAATGAAACCAATAAAACCTTTTTTGCTAATACTTCTTTCAATCAATTTATTGTTAACTTCTTGTACTCAGGATGAATCTCAGAATGCTGATAATAAAAAGGATGACAAAATAGTAAACCTATACCAAAAGCCTAATACGATCAAATTAAGTTATGACTCACTTATTGTTAATATTCCCGATAAAGGTAAAAATGACAAAGTTGAAATAGTCAGAAACAAAATACCTAAAAAAGCTACTTTCAAATTCTTGAATAAAATTATTCCGGGCGAATCATATTTACCACTTAGCCTGAAGGAAAAAATGGATGGCGTTGTACCAATAAAAAGCAAAAAACTTGCTATTGCGAAAATTGACGAAAAGGAAATAGAAAGCCGAACTAAAGTTGTTGATGATTCAGTGAAAACCATCAAATTGGCTGAACAATATATTATTGCTAAAGATAGTGTTCAATTTTTTAAACAAATTGTGAAAACCCGCAACTTGTTTAGCATACAAAATGGCGATACAATTTATCCACCTATGTCGGTTTATAGCTCAGAGCCTGAACAGTCAGTATCACAGCCATTTAGATATAAAGATGATGCCGTTTTCGACATCAGTTACTTAGGTGCAGAACAGGGATTTCCAAATTCATATATAAGAGTTATAAAGAAGGATTATATGGGTGTATTATGGTTTGCTACACATACAGGCGGACTAATTTCTTATGATGGCCAATTTTACAGGAATTACAATGAAAAAACTGGTTTATCAGATAATCAGGTAGTTTCTTTTACAATTGATCGCGAGAATAATTTTTGGCTGGGTACTATTAGCGGAGGGCTTAATTTTTTTGATGGGAATAAATTTGTTCGTTACACAACCAGGCAGGGTTTGCCCTCTAATATGGTGCTAGCTTTGGAAGAAGGTGAAAATGGAGAAATATGGATAGGTACCTCTAGAGGCTTAGTATGTTTTAACGGAAAAGAATTCAAAGTTTACACTACTAAACAAGGGCTTCCTTATAATATAATTATTTCTCTTAAGTATGATAAGCAAGGCAACTTATGGGTTGGAACTTATGGGGGTGGACTAGCAAAATGGGATGGAGAAAAGTTCACAAACTATAATTCCGATGATGGTCTGGCGGCAGACAAAGTTCTTGCAATACATCAGGATTATAAAGGTAATATTTGGATAGGTACCGAAGGTGGAGGTGTAAGTAAGTTGGATGGGGAAAAAATTACTAATTTCACACAAAGCAATGGTCTTTTATCCAACAATGTTTTAGCGATAACAGAAACTTCCGACAGCTTAATTTGTTTTGGAACATTTGGAGAAGGATTAGTAGTATACGATGGAGAAGGCTTTTTAAATTATAGCTCAAATGAAGGATTTAGTGACGATTATATAAGAGCACTGTTTTATGATGAAACAGGAAATTTATGGATAGGAACTGACGGCGCCGGTCTTATTAAGTTTAATACCAAAGGTTTTGCAAATTTTACCGTTGATCAGGGGCTACCCGATAATTTGGTTGTTTCAGGAATGCAAGACAAGGATGGTCATGTTTGGCTTGGTGCGTTTCATAATGGTATCATGTACTTTGATGATCCACCTGAATTAGGAAAACAATCGGAATATATAAACATTACAACTGAATTAGGCTTGGTCCATGAAACCGTTGTTAGCATACTACAGGATAGTGAAGGTAATATTTGGTTTGGCACTTATGGCGGAGGTGTTAGTAAATTAATTACTGATGAGTTGAAAAAAGGCAGAATCGTCCTGCATAACATAACAGCCCGGCAAGGCTTATTAAGTAATGCTGTAAGGGATATTATGGAGGATAATAATGGTAATATTTGGTTTGCCACTGATCATGGTTTAACCAGATATAAAAATGGAAAACTTGAAACGTTTACTACAAAAGCAGGACTGCATAGCAATCAGATTACATGCCTTTTTCAAGATAATAAAAATGCAATTTGGGTTGGTACTATTAATGGCGGAGTAAGCAAAATTGAAAATGATATTATTACTACTTATGCAGAAGAACAGGGACTTGCTGCTAAATCAGTTTGGGTGGTTAATCAGGATAAGAATGGCATTATTTGGCTGGGTACAGAAAATAATGGTCTTTGGTATTTCAATGGCAAATCATTTCATAATTTTAATGAAGAATCTGGTTTGTGTAATAATGCTGTTTTTTCACTTACTCTTTATGATGACTATCTCTGGGTAGGAACGTCAAAAGGCTTATCACAAATATTTATTAATAATTATGTTAAAAGTGATGATGCCGAAGGTGACTATTACGACAAGCCTCTGATTCTTAATTATGGAAAAGAAGATGGATTAAAGTCGCTCGATTTTTATCATAAATCAGCCTTTGTAGATAATAATAAGAACCTATGGCTTGGTAGTGTTAAAGCACTATCAATTATTGACCTGTCTAAACTGGAAATGCCGGAAGTTTCTCCGATACCACACATTGAAAAAATTCTTATAAATGGAAATGCAATTGACTTTGTGAATCTTCAGTTGGACAGAAAAAAATATTTAAATCAGGAAATTCGTTTTAACGGTCTTTCTCCTTTTCTTATTAGCCCGCTTAATCTTAGTTTGCCTTTGGAAATGAATCATTTGATATTCAATTATTGCGCAACCGACTGGTTGGCTCCTCATATAATTGAATACCAGTTTAAACTGGAAGGCTATGATGCAAATTGGAGCAATACAACTACTGGTAATACGGTTGATTACAAGAACCTTTCACCGGGCAGGTATATATTTAAACTGCGTGCAAAAGGTAGTTCTCAAAAGTGGAGCGATACTGTTGAGTATAAATTCGAAATTAGATACCCGTGGTGGATGTCATGGTGGGCGTTTTTTATTTATTCAGTAAGCTTCCTTGCTTTTATCTGGCTAATAATTCACTGGCGTGTGAGCATTGTAAAAAGGCAGAAAATTGTTCTGGAAAGATTGGTTGGGAAGAGAACCGAAGAATTGAAGCAGGCAGTTGTTCTGGCCGATCAGGCGGCCGTTGCTAAATCGCAGTTTATTGCAAATATGTCGCATGAAATAAGAACTCCATTGACTGCAATTATGGGATTGACAAATTTAGCACTCGATACGAATAAAGATAATAAGATAAATACATATCTATATAAAATAAATAGCTCTGCCAGTAATATGCTGGGATTAATAAATGATTTATTGGACTTTTCTAAAATTGAATCCGGAAAATTACAGTTTGAAAAGTTAAGTTTTAATTTGCAGGATGTGCTGAGTAATATGCTCGTTATCAATAGTAAACTGATCAGGGAAAAGGATATCGATTTAATATTTACCATATCCCCCAATGTGCCAGAAAACCTAATTGGTGATCAGGTTAAATTTGGGCAGGTGATTTCTAACCTTGTAAATAATGCAATTAAATTTACTGATAAAGGTCAGATTACTGTTAATATTGGTGTTTCACAAAATTTGGACAATGAATATGTCGAATTGAAAATATCAGTTGAGGATAATGGTATTGGTATTGAAGAGCAACACATAAAATATATTTTTAATGAGTTTGAACAAGCAGATAATAGTATAACAAGAAAATTTGGTGGTTCTGGTCTTGGTTTGGCAATTTGCAAATCGTTGGTAGAATATATGGAGGGAACAATTTGGGTAGAGAGTAAAATAAACCAAGGAAGTACTTTCCATTTTACAGTAAAACTACAGAAAGATACAAAAGCCGGGAGTGTTGAAATCCCAAATGAATTAAAAAAACTTAGTACAGTAATTCTTGATAGTAATGAGAATAGAGCAAATATTTTATCAAAACTATTGGACTACTATTCTTTAAAATCTAATTGTATTTATGATGGGGAAACTCTGTTAACTAAAACTGAGTTTTTAAAAGACAATTTATTAATACTTGATGTAGAATTTATTAATAATGCTTCCAATAGTTTTATAAATAAATTGCAAAAATCTAAAATTGAAAATAAATTTAGAATAATGCTTATTGCAAGTCCTGAAGCCTCCTCCAACGAAATTGTTACTACTTACCCTTTTATTGATGATATATTAATAAAACCTCTTTTACCCATTGACTTATTAAATAAAATATTATCATTATTTTCTAAATCGAAAGTGGAAACTTCAAAATCTAATGTATCAGATATTGATTATAATCTGATTAAATCTAAAGTAAAAGGAAAAAACATATTAGTTGTAGAAGATAATGAATTAGTTAGAGAACTATTATTTGAATTATTAACCAAAGTTGGTGTAAATGTAAGCATGGTTGAAAATGGAGCTTTGGCAGTAAAGATCGTTAGTGAAAAAGAATTTGATCTCATTTTTATGGATATGCATATGCCCGTAATGGATGGATTAACTGCCAGCAAAACTATTAGAAATCAACATATAGATACTCCGATAATTGTTCTTACAGCTGATACGAAAACTTCTCTTAAGGAAGAAAGTGAGAAAATTGGAATTGATGAGGTGATAACAAAACCCATTGATACCGGATTATTCTATGAGGTGTTTTTAAAAGCTCTTGAAAAAAACACAGAAGTGAAAATAAGTTTAACTACTGATAAAGTTGAAAATGATAATGAGTCAGATGTCTCATTTGTAAATCTTGATGCAGAGTCAGGTATAAAGAGGTTTGGCGGAAATAAAAAATTATATCTGAAAATTCTCCATAAGTTTATGAACAGTAAGGAGAATATATGTGAGGAGATTGAATTATCTGTTAATGAGGGAAATTTCAAAGATGCATACATCAAATGTCACAGCCTAAAAGGCGAAAGTGCAAATATAAGTGCCAATAATGTTTTTAAAATATCGGAGATACTGGAAACTTCTATTTTAGAAGAGGACATTAGTGAAATTGAAAATAATATAATTGCCCTGAAAACAAGTCTGGATAAACTGCTAAATGAACTTCATACATATTTTGATAAGGTTTCACGGGAAGATAGCAACAAAAAGGATATAATCATTATTCTGAACGAAATTATTGAAAGTCTTAAAAAGCGCGATCCAAAAGTGTTCGACCTGATGGATGATCTAATTAATTACCAAATTGATAAAGAAGTCCTTGCTAACCTCGATAATGCAGTAAATCAGGGCGATCATAGTAAAGCTCTGGAAATTTTAAATTCGTTGATCGAGAAGTTTAAGAATTGATATTACATATTACTTTTGGAATATATGTGTCTGGTAAAATTCTTCGAAATCGAAATTTATCATAAAAACTTAATATTCAGTATAGGGGTAAATCCATATTTAACTGTCTTATAATCTGAAAGTGGATTTTTTTTAATTTGCTTTTCAACCAAAACCATTAATAAAACCATAATGCAAATGAGTTTAGAAAATATTTCTTTGCTTCTGCTTTTATTAGTGATATGTAAGTATTTCGAATATATAAGCAAGTTAAAATTCCAGAAATGGAATTTAATGATGATTATGTATATTTTAAAAGATACTCCATATATAGTTGAAAGTAATTTAGTGCCCAAATATAAATTAAAAGTAATCCTCAACACTGTATCAATCCCTATTGATACATATCTCGTTCGGTTCGACACTGATAATGGAATTTATCCGAAAAACTTTTATCGCCAGATATAAAAAGTTTGTTAGTAGTGTCAACAAAAAAAGACAGTTTCCCCGCTGTCTTTTTTTTATGCATTTTATTTTTTAAATTTGAAACCCTATCAAGAAATGTAAATAAGGGTATTTGCATATTTACATGTCTTTATAATAAACACATTATTATCATGTTAGAGTAAACCAACAATCTTATAACCATATCCTATGAAAACGCGATTTTGCCTTTTGCCAATCTATATAACTATTATACTTTTAATTAGTTCAATATTAATTTCTTCGAATGAAGTTTATTCCCAGTCGGCTCCACTATTTGTTGATGTTGAAGGTTTTGTTACCGACTGTAATAATGGAAACGCAATATCAAATGTATTAGTAGAGATAGATTATGATACAATTCATTTTGAAACCGAAACAGATGAAAATGGATATTATACATTTCAAATTGATGCCGGAACTTATAATTTTTCTTATTCCTTATTAGGCTGGCAAACTGTTGAAATACAAGATATTGTAATTGAAGATGGTGATCTTCTTGTGCAAAATGTGCCAATGTGTGAAATGCCTTATCCTGTTAGTAATGTTTTTGCTGACCCTGACTTCAATTGTCCGGGAGTTAATATCAGTTGGAATTTACCTTCCGGCCCATATACTATTATTTATGATGATAATACTGCAGAGGATTATAATATTTGGACTGAGGCAGGAGGTGTTGTTGCTGTAAAATTTACACCTGACTTTTATCCTGCTACAGTAACAGGAGGAAAAATTAATGTTGGTGATGGCAGTTTTCCCGAAGATGGTAATTTTTTAGGTTATGACGTGAAAATTATTCTTTATGATGATAATGGTGCAAATGGAATGCCCGGGTCTGTTTTAGAAGCGCATTTTGTTACAGTTGATAGTTATAACTGGATACACTTTGAGAATGTTTTTAATACTGAAATTTCGGAAGGTGATTTTTATATTGCTTATGAACAAATTAGTGGCGCAGATTATTCTGCACCTATTGCTGTGGATACCGAATCTCCTATTGCTTATAAATCATATGCCAGAATGCCGGGAGGTGATTGGAGTATATCCTCTATGCAGGATTTTATGATTCGTGCTGAACTTATTGGCAGTCCCGGACAAAATTCCTTTATGAAATCAACCGATAATTTAATTACTCCTCCTCAGATGGTTCGTGCTGATGATATTTACTTATCAACGACTTATAACTCAATAGTTCCGGGTTATGAAAAGACTGGAAATATAGTTTATTCAAATAGGTTGGAAAGGTCCTTAGATATGTATAATATTTTCAGAATTTCAAATTTTAATCCGGATAATGGTGATGAACCTGAAGATGGAGATGCTACTTTGCTAGTATCACAGTCAGGAACATCATATTATGATAATTCAGCCAAAAGTCCGGGCTTTTATGCATATGCTATTGAAGCAGAATATGAAAGTGGTGATAAATCACCATTGGCTTATTCTAATATTTTTAGTTGCGGACTGGATAATATAGTTGATTTTACTATTACTACCTGTGATGGTGAAATAGGGGATAGTACTGAGGTGAGATTAGAAGGCCTAAATTTCCCGTTTCAAAATGTTTCTCTGCCAACAGATACAAATGGGAACCTGGTATTTGATAGCGTTATTAATGGTTCATATAATATCGTTATAGTAAAAGTCGGCTATGCGTTAACTTATATTGATTCGGTGGAAATATTTTCTGATACTTCTTTCTTTTATGAGATAGATGAAGATAAAATTCCGGCTCGTAATTTATTTGTTGATTCACTAACAGCAATTGCGCAATGGGAGGCTCCTCTTATTGAGGTTCTTGCGTTGGAAGATTTTGAAGATGAGGAATTTCCTCCTCCGGGATGGGAGACTTATAATTACAATATGGAATACGATTCAGCCTGGGTAAGGGCCACTGGTTTCAGTTATCATGGCTGGACAATACCACCACAAAAAGAAGATAGTACAACAAGTTGGTTCTCTGTTAGCGATATAGACGAAAACTGTATGTATGATTCATCGTCTGATTATTTAATTACACCTTCAGTCGATTTAAGAACTTCCGATCATTTTGTTTTAAGCCATAGTAGTTTTTCTCAATGGGGCACTTTCGGTGATCCTAATTTGATAAGTTATTCAGATGATAACGGAGAAACCTGGCATCATCTTGCATCATATGTGAATAATAATGATTTTTGGGAGTTAATAGAGATAGATTTATCTCAATTTTCAGGAAGTGAATTTTCCTATGATTCTGTTTTGTTCAGATTTGAAAATGTTAATAGTAGATATGATTGGGGTCCCTGGGCCATAGATGATGTAAGTATAACAGGTGGAACTATTCAACCACTTGCATATAATATTTACTTAAACGATACTCTTGCAGCCCAATTAGATCCTGAAATAACAAAATATATTTTCGATGATTTGGTATTTGGTGAAGAATATACAACAAGGGTGGAAGCTGTATATACATGTGGACTATCAGAAGCGATTAGTTATACCTGGACATCGGGCTACCTTTATCCTCCACGAAATCTGAATCATAATTATGCTTATAATACTGATGAGGTTGCACTATTATGGAATCCGCCTGCTAAAGAAATTATTTCTACTTCTTCAAAGGAAGTTAATGATACAATTCTTATTGTTCCCGATGGTTTGATTGCTTTTAATATTTACAGAAATGGTGAAAAAATTGCAAGTAAGTCTTATGATTCACAATTGGTAGATGAAGAAATCAATTATATAGATGAAGATGTAATTCCCGGTTTGTATAAATATAAAATTGCAGGTGTTTATGATCTAACTCCTTACGGATTTGCAGGAGATACCGCCGAGTCAATGCCTTCAAATATTGATTCTCTGGAAGTTATATGGGGTGATGAATTGCCATTTTTTGAAGATTGGGAAGAAGGCGATTTTGAAACACAAAATTGGGAAGTAAATTCTGAAAACTGGCAAATTTTTAATACCGGCGATGACAACGGTTTTTCTGCCAAATTTAGTTGGTCCCCGGTTCTTGATAGTGTTTATTATGAGAGTATTACAACTACATTTATAAATGCCGATTCTGTTGTGGTTGGAAATTTTTATGTGGATTATGATTATAAACTGGATGATGTAAATTCAACAGCAACGGAATATCTTATTGTGCAAATAAAACAATCCCTTTGGGATGAATGGATTTCAGTTGATACATTAAAAAATGAAGGAACTGTTGATTGGACAAACAGACATATTTCAATTTCAGCGCATGCAATATATAGTGTTTTTCAAATCAGATTTGTTGCAGCAGGTACAAACTCATCAAATATTTATTCATGGTATGTTGATAATGTTAATATCTATAATATTTGTGATGCACCTACAGAAATATCTTCTGATTATTTTTGGAATGCAGATAACGAATATGGAATATCACTTTGTTGGGAGGCTCCTGTTTTTCCGGGTCCAATTACAATTTATAAACACTGGGATTCAGGTGAAAACTATAGTGGTATAGGATTAGATGTAGGTGATTACTTTACAACTGCCGTGAGATGGGATGCAGATATGTTGACTAATCTGGAAGGTTATTCAATAACAAGTATACTTTTCTTCTTAACTGATGATGGATTTGAAGATATTACTATTAAAGTATGGGAAGGTGCCAATGCTGAACAACTTATTTATGAACAAGACGTCTCAAACGCAATGGTTGGAGAATTTACCGAAGCAGTTATTTATAATCCTGTTTTAGTAAATACTGATAAAGAATTGTGGATAGGTTATACAATATATCAAAACTATGGCTCGTTTGCAGCCGGTGTTGATGAAGGACCGGCAGTTGTTGGATATGGTGATAAAATAAAACTACCTGGAGACTCTTGGCACAATTTATCAGACTTCGGACTCAATTACAATTGGAATTTAGGAATGAAACTGGAAGTAGTGGATGGAGCAATGGCCAAAGATCCGATTTATATAAACTCGAAAGGTATAATTAAGGATTCTAAACCACAACTAATTCTTGGCAAACCAACAAAAAACCCTGTGAAACTAAATCTAAATGAAAACATAAGCGGTTTTAATATTTATATGAAAGAAGGAAATCAGGATGAATATCAGTTATTCGATTTCGTACCGTATAATTATGAGCAGACTTCATACTGTAAAGAATTTTTTGCCGAAGAAGAAGTGCAAAGCGGTAAATGTTATTCCTTCCAGGTTACTTCTGTGAGAGTCATGGATATTGATAGTTGTGAATCTGACCCGGGTATGAGTATTGATGGAGAAGATTATACTTATGCTTGTGTGACGGAAATATATGAATTGCCGCTTAATTTTGTAAGTGTTTATCCTAATCCTGTAAGTAATTATGTTAGGGTTACGTCACATGGTATAATTGATAAAATTTCATTAATAAACTACTTTGGACAATTAGTTTTTGTTAGAGAAGAAATTAATGTAAATCAAATTCAAATTAATACATCGGAACTTGCTGCGGGTATGTATCATGTTAAGGTAATTAGCAATGGTAAGGAGTATAATAAAAAGTTGATAATAGCCAGATAGTTACTTCGGGATAGGCTTGCATAAATATTTGTAGAAGAGTTGGAAATGTAATAGTCATTATTAATGTTTGATGATGGGTTTGCATAGGCCAAAGCAATATGACCTTTGTAATTGATTATTGAAAAAGATAATAATAGTAAAGTATTTTTATTATTTTTGTGAAGCATAGTATTCTGCAAATCAATTTGTTCAGTCATATGCATAAATGATAAAACACACACAAAGAAACAATATTTAAACTAACAATCTTATAACCGCATCCTATGAAAAAGCAATATAACATTTTAGTTACTTTTTTAATTTTTGTTTTTTTCTTTCAAACATTAATGTTCAATAGTACAGGCGTTTTTGCTCAACCTTCTCCTACTGAAGAAAGTGTTAAGGATTATGTTGCCGAAGGTAATGATGGAACTGCAATATCTAAAAAATTAGTAGTGATAGATAATACTATTTTTCATTATGAAAACGAGAGTTTAAAGGGTGATAAATCACAACAGGTTATTCCAAAATCCTTAAGTTATGAACTAACTAATATAATAGACTTTACAATTACTACCTGTGATGGTGGTATTGGCGATAGTGCTGAGGTAAGACTAGAGGGAAATAGTTTCCCCTTTAATAATATTTCACTTCCTACTGACTCAAACGGAGTTGTAGTTTTTGATGCCGTAATAGTTGGGTCGTATAAAATTGTTGTTGTTAAAGTGGGTTATGAGATAAATTATATTGATTCAGTTGATATTTATTCTGATACTTCATTTCTTATTGAAATGGATGAAGAAAAATTTCTTGCACGAAATTTATTTGTGGATTCATTAACTGCTATGGCATTTTGGGAGGCACCGTTGTTTGAGGCCCTTAAAATGGAAGGTTTTGAAAATGAGGAGTTTCCTCCTTCTGGTTGGGAAACGTATACATTGAATTCTGAGGCTGCAGAGCCATGGCTAAGGACTAATGTACTTACTTTTGACGGATATAATAAACAATATAATATTCCCCCTCAACTTAATGACGGAAGTTCAACCTGGTACTCTATTAGTGAAGTACAGGAATTTGGTTACCTGGATAATTCTCCCGATTCTTTTGTTACGCCTTCTGTAGATCTTAGAGGTTCTGAAAATTATATTTTAACTTTTGATACATATTATGAGTTGTCTACTAATTTTGGGCTAAATTTAATTCTAAACTGGTCAGATGACAATGGTGAAACATGGGAATTAGTGACTCAGTTTGGAAACAATAATTATCAAAATTGGGAAAAAATTCAGGTGGATCTTACTCCATTTTCTGGGATCAATAATAACAGAGATTCAATAAGATTTAGATTCTATAACCTTAAACCCGGGTGGGAATTTGGTATTTGGTGTATTGATAATGTAAGTATCCATGATGGTTATGCTGAACCTCTTGCCTACAATATCTATTTGAATGATTCCTTGGTATCTCAAATAAATCCTGAATTTACATCATTTACCTTCAATGATCTAGTTTTTGGTGCTGAATATACGGCTAAGGTAAGAGCAGTGTATACATGTGGACTCTCAGAAGAAATAAGTTATACATGGACATCGGACTATCTTTATCCTCCACGAAATCTGGAGCATAATTATGCTTATAATACTGATGATGTTGCATTAATATGGACCTCGCCTGCTAAAGAAGTTATTTCTTGTTCGAGAGAAGTTAATGATACAACACTTGTTGTTCCCGATGGTTTGATTGCTTTTAATATTTACAGAAATGGTGAAAAAATAGCAAGTAAGTCTTATGATTCACAATTGGTTGATGAAGAAATCAATTATATAGATGAAGACGTTATCCCTGGTCTGCATAATTATCAAATTACAGGAATATATGATCTAACTCCTTACGGATTTGCAGGAGATACAGCCGAGTCAATGCCATCAAATATTGATTCTCTGGAAGTTATTTGGGGTGATGAATTGCCATTTTTTGAAGATTGGGAAAGCAGTAGTTTTGAAACCCAAAACTGGGAGGAGAATTCTGAAAATTGGCAAATTGTTGATATCGGTGATGACAATGGTTTTGTTGCCAAATTTAGTTGGTCCCCGGTTCTTGATAGTGTTTACTATGAGAGTATTACAACTACATTTATGAATGCTGATTCTGTTGTGGTTGGAAATTTTTATGTTGATTATAATATAAAATTGGATGATGTAAATTCTACAGGTACAGAATATTTGATATTGCAAATAAAAGAGACCCTTTCGGATGATTGGATTTCGCTGGATACAATAAGAAGTGAAGGAACTTTTGACTGGATAAAAAGACATATTCCGATTTCAGTGGAGGCCAGATGTAATGTCTTTCAAATTAGATTTGTTGCGGCTGGAAGCAATTCTTCAAACATTTATGCATGGTATATCGATAATGTAAATGTATATAGTAATTGTGATGCACCCGAAGATATATCGGCCACTTATTTTTGGAATGCAGGTGACGAATATGGGGTATCGCTTTGTTGGGAAGCACCTGTATTTCCAGGGCCTTTCACAATTTATAAACATTGGGATTCAGGAGTGAATTACAGTAGTGTAGGATTTGATTGTACCTGTGAGAATATTGCTGCATCGCGCTGGAGTGAAGACATGCTGGAAGATTTGGAAGGATATTCAATAACCAGCATTTTATTTTACCTATATGATGAGGGCTATGATAATGTAAAGATAAAAGTTTGGCAAGGTGATAATGCCGAGGAATTAATTTATGAACAAGATGTTCCTAATGCTGTTAGTGGTCAGTTTACGGAAGTTATTATCGATAATCCTGTACTTATCGATGTATCAAAAGAAGTTTGGATTGGCTACGAATTTACTGCATTTGCTACCTACTTCCCCGCAGGTGTTGATGAAGGACCTGCCGTTGCTGGTTATGGCGACAAAATAAGTTTGGATGGGTATTCATGGGATAATTTATCAGACTTTGGTTTGGATTATAATTGGAATCTGGGTATGAAACTGGAAATTGTTGATGGAGCAATGGCCAAAGATCCGATTTATATAAACTCGAAAGGAATAATTAACGATTCTAAACCACAACCAATTCTTGGCCAACCAACAAAAATCCCAGTTAAACTCAATCTTGATGAAAATATTAGTGGATTTAATATTTATATAAAGGAAGGAAATCAGGATGAATATCAGTTATTCGACTTCGTACCATATAATTTCGATCAAACTTCATATTGTAAAAACTATTTTGCTGAGGATGAGGTGCAGAGCGGAAAATGTTATTCATTTCAAATTACTTCAGTAAAAGTTATGGATGTTGATAGTTGTGAATCAGATCCCGGCCTTAGTGTTGATGGAGAGGATTATACCTATGCCTGTGTTACTGATATAGACAAAACTCCTTTAAATTTTATGAATGTGTATCCCATTCCTGCCAACAACCAAATCATAATTACAGCAAAGGAAAAAATAAATGAACTAACAATTATAAATTATCTGGGACAAATAGTTTATGAAATTAATGGTGTTGAAAGTAAGAAATACATAGTTAATTCATCAAAATTTCCTATAGGGATATACATTGTAAATATTAAGACTTCCTCCCGGGAATATAGTAGAAAAGTAGTAATTGCCAGATAGTTATGTTTTATGGTTTAAATTGTTTAATATTGTATAACGATTTAATAATTGCCATTTAAATACAATCTGATGAAAAAAATAAATCTAGTCCTACTATTACTGATTGCAGCATTTGCTTCATGTATGCAGCCTCAGAAAAGCCCTGACAACTCTAAAATTGCTGATATTCCTTTGGAGGAGATAAGCATTAATGAAATTCAATTTGGCTATTCACAAGGAGATTATACAATTACCGAACTTGTGGGAGCCTATATGCAAAGGATAAAGGAAATTGATGAAAGCGGACCACAATTAAATTCAATAATCATCATAAACCCTGATGCTTTAAGCCTAGCCGCTGAGTTGGATAAGGAGTTGAAAGAAGGTAAAAATAGAGGCCCCTTGCATGGCATTCCCATTGTTTTGAAAGACAATATTGATACTCATGATAATATGCCAACTACTGCCGGCTCGAGGGCACTTGCAAATTCTTTTCCTTTGAAGGATAGTTATGTAGCAAAAAAACTTAGAGAAGCTGGTGCCATAATTCTAGGAAAAGCTAACCTTAGTGAATGGGCAAATTTTCGTGGAGAACTATCTTCAAGTGGATGGAGTGGGGTAGGAGGTCAAACAAAAAACCCATATATTCTAAGCAGAAATCCCTGTGGTTCCAGTTCCGGCTCTGCCGTGGCAGTATCCGCCAATTTAACAGTTTTGGCAATAGGCACCGAAACCAATGGATCTATTGTTTGCCCCAGCAATAATAATGGAATTGTGGGTATAAAACCAACGGTTGGCTTGCTTAGCAGATCGGGTATTATACCAATTTCCTTTACTCAGGATACTCCGGGACCGATGGCAAGAAATTTAACCGATGCTGTTATCTGTTTAAATGCCATTTGCGGTGTGGATTCCTCTGATGCGAAAACACTGGCAGCAAAAGGTAATATTAAACCGGATTATGCTAAATATTTAAAAAAGAATGGTTTAGAAGGAAAAAGAATTGGAATTTATACCGATGCAAATGGTATAAACTTTAAGGTTGACAAAGTTTATTCTGAAGCCATAGATATGATCAAAAGCCTTGGGGCTGAAGTTTTTGAAATAGGTAAACTGGAAAATGCTGAAGTAGATAATAATTCATTTAAGGTGATGCTTTATGAATATAAGGATGGGCTTAATAATTATTTTCAGTCGCTTGGAGGAGATGCTGATATTAAAAGTCTTGAAGATTTAATAGAGTTCAATAAGTCGGATAGTTTGGAATTGATGTATTATAATCAGAAATATCTGGAAATGGCTTTGGAAATGGGTGATTTAAATTCGGATGATTACAAACAAGCCTTAAATAAAGCCATGGAGGGAAGCAGGCAGAATGGTATCGACAGGGTAATGGACAGTCTTAATCTGGATGCTATTATTGCTCCCACCGGTGGTCCGGCATGGCAAACCGATTTGGTAAACGGAGATAATTATCAACTGGGTAGTTCTTCTCCGGCAGCAATATCCGGCTATCCTTCAATAACCGTTCCCATGGGATTTATTGAAGAATTGCCGGTAGGTATTACATTTTTCGGTCGTGAATGGAGTGAAGATGTTCTGATAGAAGTTGCCTATGCTTATGAAAATGCGACAAATTACAGGAGGCAGCCAAACTTTATGATTGAATAATACTATAATTATTAGTGAGTTATAAAGGTACTTATTACTCTATTTCTATTAATTTATAAATTGTTTGAGAAGAAACTAGCCAATTTGAAAAATAATTTGAACAAATACTTGATAATTTAAAAATAATATATAATTTTGCCGACTGAAATACTAAAATAGTCGGTATGTATCAAAATGAAGGTTTAAATAAAAGAGATGAGTTTGCTAAAGATGAGATAATTATTCAGGCTCAGAAACTGTTTATGCAATTTGGTCTTAAGAAAACTACCATGGATGAAATTGCTATGGCTTGCGGTAAAGCAAAGAGTACTTTATATCATTATTTTAAGAATAAAGATGAAGTATTTGATGCAGTTTTGGATAAGGAAATTAAAAGTCTACGCACAGTAGTAAATGAAGAGGTATCAAAACAAACTTCCTTAAAAGGAATATTACAATCCTATTTCATAACTTTTCACCAGGAAACTATACATAGAATAAATCTTTACAGAATTATAAAACCTGAACTCAATATTGAATTGTCGGCAAAAGACAGATTTAATATAGTATTGGATTTTGAAATTAACTATGTAAACAGTTTCATCGAAAAAGGCATCGAAAATAAAGAACTTACAGGAATTGAAATGGAAAAGTCAAGATGGTTTACCGAATTAATGTTAGTTGCCTTTTTAGGTATAGTAAAGCATTCGGTAAATAATGAAAATGAAATTGATATAAAAGAATTAAATTTAGTTGCAGAAGTTTTGATTTCCCGACTCATCATTTAGTTTTTTTTGTAGTTAACCCGACTAAAAAACATAAATGGTCTGTTGGTGTAACAAGTCGACTAAAAAACAAATAAAGTATTATGATCTAAAAATTAAACAATGAAAAGAGTAATTATTACAGTTATTGCATTAAGTACATTAATTGGTTGCAAGCAGGAGATAGAAGATGAAAAAGTGGAGGTTACAACTTACCCTGTACTGGTTAATACTACTAAAATAGAATTCCAAAATGACAAAGAGGAATTAAAATATTCAGGGACAATTGAGGCTGGAACTACTATTCCATTAACTTTTCAAAATGGAGGGACTATAGCAGCGGTTTATATACATGAGGGCGATTATGTTAAAAAGGGTCAGCTTCTGGCTAAGGTTGATAAACGTAATATGCAAAATGCAGTTAATTCAGCGCAGGCGCAATATGATAGAGCCTTGGATGCAAAAAACAGGTTGGAATCAGTTTATATTGCAGGTAGTTTGGCAGAGATAAAATGGGTAGAGATAGAATCTAAAGTTAAGCAGGCAGAATCAAACCTCAATATCTGTAAAAAAAATCTGGACAATTGTGAAATGCGAACTCCCACCAACGGTTATATTGGAAAACGTAATATAGAAGTAGGGGCATCTGCCATAAAACTTACTTCTGCAATTGACATAGTTAAAATTGACAAAGTATTTGCCAATATTTCTGTTCCTGAAAATGAAATTAAATTCTTTGAAAAGGGACAAGAGGCAAAAGTTCAAGTACATGCTGTAAACAATCATTCCTTTATTGGAAAAGTAAAACATATTAATGTTGTTGCCGATCCCATTAGCAGAACTTATAATGTTAAAATAGAACTCAATAACAAAGATACTCAAATAAAACCCGGAATGGTATGTAATGTAGAAACTCAGAAGTTAAATACAACCAAAATATTGGTACCAATTACATCTATTTCTAAATCATCAGGAGGGAAAGCCTTTGTTTATATTGTTGATAAACAAACAAATAAAGCAATCAAGCGGGAAGTGGTAATTGGTGGAATATTGAATAATCAAATAATAGTTAGGTCAGGCCTGAATCCCGGTGATATACTGATAACCAGCGGAATTCAAAAAATGGAAAACGGCGAATTAGTTAAATTCTAAACCTCTAATTATTTTGTAATTGAATAATAATTTAATAACATGAAAAGCAGAGTAAATATAATAGAGGCAGCAATGAAGCATAAACAAATTGTAATTGCATTTGTTTTACTAATGATGATAATCGGAACCATTGGATTACTTAAAATGCCTCGTAGAGAATTTCCCGAATTTGTTATACGTCAGGGGGTTATAGTTGGCTTATATCCTGGAAAAACATCTGAAGAAGTTGAAGAACAATTAACAAAAGTAGTTGAAAACTATATTTTTGGTTATGAGGAAGTTAATAAATTAAAGACTGTTTCTAACTCATCGGAAGGCAAGATGATTATTTATGTGGAATTGAATGATAATGTTGTTAATTCGGATGAGTTTTGGTCGAAATTACGTCATGGTTTAGATGAACTAAAACAACATAAGTTGCCTGCCGGAGTAGTTGCTTTAGTTGGAAGTAATGACTTTGGAGATGTTTCGGCAATGTTGATTACTGTTTCTTCTGAAAAGAAATCATACCGTCAACTTGAGGAAGTAATCAATGAACTTGAAACCAAAATAAGGCGTATTCAGAGTGTTTCAAAAATTAAACAGTATGGCACACAGAAGGAACAGATTTTCATTTATTTAAATAAAGACAAACTTAATGAGTACAATGTAAATCCGGCAACCATATTAACATCATTCCAAATTCAGGACTTAATGGATTATCCCGGTTTTTTAAAAACCGGTGAACTTGAAATGCCGGTGCACCTTCCTTCACGATACGAATCGGAAAAGGATTTGGAAGAACAGGTCGTTTTTACAGATTATAAAGGCAATGTTGTTAGATTAAAAGACATTTCTCGTGTTGAAAGAGCCTACCAAACACCTACAAATTTTATCAAAAACAATGGTGATAATTCTCTTTTACTTTCGCTTGAGATGCAAAAAGGAAACAATATTGTTGAATTTGGAGAACAGGTAAATGATGTTATTAGGACTTTTACTGAAACTGCAGATGAAGATGTGAAAATTAATGTAATATCAAATTTACCTGATGTAGTTGATAACTCCATTACTCATTTTCTTAAAGAATTTCTAATTGCCATTTTAGCTGTAATTGCTGTTACAATGATTCTTCTTCCTTTCAGAGTTTCTTCTGTTGCGGCAGTAACAATTCCAATAACAATACTAATAACAATTGGTATTATGCAAATGGTTGGAATAGAGTTGAATATAGTTACTCTTGCAGGTTTAATTGTGGTGCTTGGGATGGTTGTGGATAATGCCATTGTTGTTATTGATAATCATATTGATAAACTGGATCATGGCGATTCTCCCTGGGATGCTGCATGGAAATCGGCAACCGAATTGTTTATCCCCATACTGGCTGCAACTGCAGCAATATCAGCAGCATTTTTCCCTTTGATGTTATTTCTTGAAGGAATGGGAAGAGACTTTGTTGGTGATTTCCCTATGACTATTGGAATTGCATTATTGGTTTCTATGCTTGTTGCAATTTTCCTTGTGCCTTTTATGAGCTATTTCTTTATCAAAACCGGACTGAATCATAGCAAAAAACCACACAAGAGGAGTTTTCTCGATATCGTTCAAAAGGCCTATGATAAGGTGCTTGATAAATCATTTGAAAAGCCATTTCTAACAATAGTACTAGGAATAGCAATCGTTGCACTCGGTTTGTGCTTGTTCTCTTCACTTCATATAAAAATGTTCCCTGCTATGGACAGAGATCAGTTTGCTGTTGAGGTTTATCTCCCGGAAGGATATAATCTTGATCAAACAGAAATAGTACTTGATAGTTTGGAGAAAATTCTTCTTGCTGACGGCAGAGTAAAAAATGTTGCAACTTTTATAGGAGCAGGCTCTCCAAGATTTAATGATTTGTATGCTCCACATCTCCCTGAGAAAAACTTCGGACAATTAATTGTTAACACCAAATCGAAGGAGGCAACGGTTGAAATGTTGGATGAATATGCCGATGCATACTGCGATATTTTACCTTCTGCTCATATAAAATTTAAACAAATTGCTATGGAGAAATTTACCGCTCCAATAGAAGTCAGAATCTCAGGAGATGATATTTCTGAGTTGAAAGCAATAGCAGAAGAAGTATCTGATATACTTAAACGTAACACTAATATTATCTGGCTTAGAAACGATTGGGGACAGAAAAGAAGAGGAATTACGGTTGATCTTGACCGAGATAAATCGAACAGAATGGGATATGCAAATACTATGGCTGCTACAAGTTTGTTGAGTTCTTTAAATGGCATTCCTGTCGCAACAGTATGGGAAGGTGATTATAAGTTGGATGTTATTCTTACTCAGGATAATTATCTCTCAAACGATATAAACGATCTCAAAAATCAATATGTTAGTTCTTTGTTTGGAATGGGATCTGAGCCACTACGTGCCATTGCAAAAATTAAACCTGACTGGACAGAAGGCAATATTACAAGAAGAGATGGAATTAGAACCATAACTGTTCAGGCAGACATTAAGAGACATATTATTTACTCAAAAGTTTTGGGTGAAGTTAAAAATGAAATTGAGAATGTTAAATTAAAACCAGGATATTTCATTGAGTTTGGTGGTGATAAAGAGGCTACTACCGAAAATATGATTCCGCTGGTTTGGTCTCTGGCTGTTAGTGTGCTCTTAATATTTTTTATTTTGCTGGTAGAGTTTAAAACTACGCGAAGGGCGATGCTAATTATGTCGACCATATTGTTAAGTTTTCCGGGAGCTGCTCTGGGGCTTTGGTTAACCGGATATCCATTTGGCTTAACATCATTTGTTGGAGTTATCGGCCTGGTTGGAATAGTAGTTCGTAACGGAATAATTTTGATCGACTACGCCTATGGTTTGGTGAGAAATGAAAATTATTCCTTTAAAGCGGCTGCAATTCAGGCCGGAAAAAGAAGGATGCGACCAATTTTCTTAACTTCCATGGCCGCTGCTATGGGCGTAGTTCCAATGATAATAAGCCATTCTCCTCTTTGGGGTCCATTGGGAGCAGTTATATGTTTCGGAATGATAGTAGGAATGGTACTTACATTATTAATACTTCCTGTATTATACTGGAAAACATCTGATAATAAGTTCGCAAACAGACTTGTTAATAAATAGTAAATGCCTGATAATCAATAATGATCATGAAAAAAGAAATAATGATAATGTTGCTGGTGTCATTCGCAACTGCAATTTATGCTCAGAATTTATCGCTGGATACATGTAAACAACTTGCTCTTGAGAATAATAAGAAAATAAAGAGTGCCGAACTTAAATATTCTGAATCCAAACAGGTCAGGAAAGATGCATTTACAAACTATTTTCCTGATGTTTCTGCAGGTGCCTTAGCAATGAAGGCTCATGACTATCTCATCAAGGAGAAAATTCCAGAAGCTAACCTTCCTGTTTACGATGGAAATCCGGCAAACCTTTTAACACCAAATGAATTTGCTTATTTCCCTGGCATGGATTTAAACCTCCTGGATTATGTTAATATGGGATATGTTACTGCTGTACAGCCTGTATTTGCAGGAGGTCGTATTATTAATGCTTATAAAATGGTTAAACAAGGAGAGGAAATTATGGAAAATAAATTAACTCTTACCAAAGAAGAGGTAGTTTATAATATTGAGCAAAATTACTGGACATTAATTTCATTAAAAGAGAAAATGAAAACCATTAAGAGTTATGATACTCTTTTAAAGAACCTCCATGATGATGTAGAAGTAGCATATGAAAACGGTTTAACCGAGAAAAGTGATTTGTTGAAAGTTGAGTTGAAAATTAATGAACTTAAAGGAAAGAAATTAAAACTCGGTAATGCCATAGAAATGCTAAGCAGGATGATGTGTAATAGTATGGGACTGGGATATAATGAATCAATAAATATCCAATATGGCAATCTGGTATCACAGATAAATAATAATTCAATATTTTCGGCTGATTCATCAGCTTATATGAACCGACAAGAATATATAATGCTTAATCGATTGGTGGAAATTGCAACATTGCAGAAGCGAATGGAAGTAGGGGAGAACCTGCCACAAATAAGTGTTGGAGTTATGGGATATTATGCAGATATTATTGATAAGAAAAACTCCAATTATTTGGGATTTGCAACTTTAAATATTCCCATTTCCGACTGGTGGGGAGGATCACACCAAATAAAAGAGCATAATATAAAAATAGAAATTGCAAAAAATGAACTCTCCGACAAAAGTGATATGCTGAAATTGCAAATTCGAAATGCTGATAATGAACTTAAAGAAAGTGAAAAACAAATTTCAATAGCCGAGAGTTCGGTATTACAGGCAAAGGAAAATTTAAAAATAACAGAAGATAATTACAAAGCTGGCATACTTAATACATCCGATTTATTGGAAGCACAAGCTATTATGCAGGAAGCACAAGATAATTTGAGTGATGCCATTTGTATTTATAAAATAAAACAGGCCGCAAGAAAAAAAAGCAGAGGAATTATAAATTATTAAAAATCAATAAAATAAATAATTAAAAACTAAATCATGAATAAGTTAAAAGTAAAATCAACAGTTGTTGCACTAGCAGTATTATTAGGTTTTAGTGCACAGGCTCAGAATCAAAACTTTAATTATGGAATTAAAGCAGGAGCAAATTTTTCTGTACAATCAGAAATTGCAGATTACTTTAGTAATGAAGGTATAAAACCAGGTTTAAGTGTAGGTGCATTTGGAAATATTAATGTCAATAATTGGCTGGGATTACAAGCAGAAATTAATTATGATCAGAAAGGTTCGAAGGAAGATGGCATAACCAATCGATACGACTATCTTACAGTACCTGTTTTGGCGAAAATTTCACTAGGGAAGGGTGATTTAACAGATATGCAATTTAATATCAATGTTGGTCCTTATGCTGGTTATTTGCTGAATGCAGAAAATGAAAATGAAGGTGTTACAACAGATATGAAAGATAATACCAACGACTTCGAATTTGGAACAATTCTCGGATTTGGAATGAAATATCCTGTTGCAAACAATAATATTGTTTTTGATTTGCGTTTGGGATTAGGTTTAACGGCTTATGATAAGAACAATTCCGACCCTAAAAATAAATACATTGGTGTGACTTTAGGTTACGAGTTTTAGATATTGATTTCCAGTGTAATGCAGGGCCCCGACTGTTAGGTCGGGGCTTTTGTTGTTATTAATTTATAGTAAAGTGTGTGATATGTGGGGGAATTAAATTAACATATGTCGTTGATATTGCTATATTTGATTAAAATTACTTTTAATAAATTTATAATTAGTGGAAAGAAGAAAAGTAGTTACATATGGTTACAGATGGGTGCGTTTTATTATAATCCCGCTAGTAATATTTGCTCTTGCAGGAATTTTTGAATTCGGAGAAAACTGGGCGAAAAATTTATTGATCCTGGTTGTTTTATTATTCCTCTATTTTTTGTTCTGGAGGTCCAGAAGAATGCAGCACGATAATGAAAACTTATATATTATCAGAGGGAGAAAAACCAAAGTGGTGCCATTTACATCAATAATTAGTATCAAAAGAAGTAAAGCCAAAATCAATGGTAGTCGTTTCTGGATACTTAAGTATTTAAACCATCTTGAAGAAACTCGCACAATAAGGTATAATACTTCCTTTACCAAAGAATTCAGAGAGAGTGTTAGAAAAGCGAATCCAAATGTTGTTATTTGGGAACATCCATTTTTTAACCACTAATTATCGTCTTTGGCTGGAATTAAATGTGTAATCTTTGTTGTTGAATTTGTGGAGTAAAAGGCTGTAACTTTTTTACCATTTGCTTTTACCATTAATTCATCGACAAACCACTCAAAATTATATTTTCTTCCATATTCATCTGTAACTGAAATTATACCCGGCAAATCGCTATAAGTTTCTTTTTCTGCACCTTCAAGTATACCTGTTACCTTGTCCGAACTATAATCTTCTTCTGGAGCATATTCTCCCAACAGGGATTTTCCATCAAGTTTAACATCATAAAGATCATATTCATCATCTATTGTGTAATAAATTGTTGCAAATTTTCCCTGGAGTTTATATAAACCCTCCATATCCATAGAAATACTTTCAATATTCAAGTAAAAAGTTTCCTGCATCTGCCTTTCAGGGAACTCAACAGTAATGTTAAATACAGGATATGCACTATCTTCAATTTCTGTTATTATGCCAAACTCTGTAATTTCATCATCTGAGGGTTCGTAGTATTCTTCCGATAATTCTTCATCTTCATATTCAAAGTTCTCATCTGAATTAATGTCAGAAGAATCTGTAATAGTTTCAGAATCTTCTGCATAATCAGAGTCAATTTCAGTACTCAGATCTTTGTTTGAATTATTGTTGTTATTTGTGTTGTTCATTTCACATCCTGACATTACAAATACCAGTAAAATCAGTAAAAGAGAGATTTTTTTCATGTTTATAATTATTAGTGATGATTGTTAGTTATCTGCTTTGAAACTTCTACAAAAGAAGGAATATTTACCTGCATCCAAACATATAATGGATATACCTCATCGAAAGAATCCTGTGAAAGAGTTTCCCTGATAACCCTAATCCATGTATTAAGTTGTGCTGCCCAGTAGTTGCCTGAAAAACCATGATTCTGATAAGCATCGAAAACCCATAAAATAGTATCTACCAAAACCTCGGTATTATGATTTGCAATTATTGTTGAAATGAAACGAGCATGATTTGCATGATTATCTTTCATCATGCTTAAGTTGTTGGTTCCCACAAGTTTATTAATATCCTGACGCTCCAACATTATTTCGTTAATTCTACTAACCATTATGTCGATTTTAGCGTCATATTCCTTTGCAGTTTCAGTTTTTACTGACTTAAGGTGGGCTGCTGATTCGATTAGTTGTTTTCTGTCCATGATATTTATAAAATAATTTATATTAATAAAACTATTAAATCGCACTAATAGGTATGCTATTTACCTAAATTATTTGTAATGGTAAAACAAAATTCAGAGCCTTTTCCAACTTCACTTTTTACCCATATTTTACCTTGATGCGACTCTACAATACGTTTTGTTATAAATAATCCCAGGCCTGTGCTTTTTTCACCTCCAGTACTAACATTACTGGTAATATTAAAGGGTTTAAAGATATTGTCAATTTCATCTGCAGGAATACCCAGACCTTCATCTTTAATACAAATTTCAGCTCCAATTTCTGTATCCTTAACATTTATAATAACCTGTGTATTGCTTTCCGAATATTTAATGGCATTTGTAAGTAAATTATTTATTACCTGATCAATTTTCTTAGGGTCTACATTTAAAAATATTGCCGGTTTAGAGGAATTAAATATAATATTGATAGACTTTTGTTTTGCAAGATGACTATTCAGGTCAATATTTGATTTCAATAAATCAACAATATTAACGCGGTTTAAATTCAGCACAACTTCACCTGATTCAATTGTTGAAACATCCAGCAATTCTTCTACTAAATTAAGCATAAACAAACTTTGCGACTTCATAATGCCAATAAACTGTAGTTGCATTTCAGTGAGATTCTGAGAGTCATTTTCAATTAATTCGGCGAAATTATATATGTGCCCCAATGGATTTCGTAAATCATGGGCAGCCATACCAAGGAAATGATTTTTTAATTGATTGAGTTTATTTAACTCGGCATTTTTTTTTGATAATTCACGCTGGAGGTTGGCGAGTTGATTGTTTAACTGAGATAGTTCATTAAGAACATCATCATCAGCCCTCTCCGATTGATTATTCATAAACCTTTTCTTGAGTATTTGCCTTATATAATTTGATTGCTCATTATTTATACGCATCAACTCTTCATACAAAAAAGGAACATCGTTGTTGGTTTCCAGTCCAAAAATAAAATAAGTAACATCCAGTTTGCTTCCTGAAAACTTAAGGGGCTTAATTGTGTTTATAAACGAAACATTTATTTCCCAATTGAATGCTGCCCCGTTCATTTTTAATTGTTTTATAAACTCATCGACTTTTGGTTTTTCTTCAGTATCACAAATGCTGTATAAAGAATCGTGTCCATGGCTAAAACTTGAGTTTCCAAAACTATTAAAAATAAACTCATTTATCTTAAACTCATCATTACAAACTAATACAATTCCCTTTAGCATAATTACTTATTTATAAGAAAAAATGTTGGAAGATTTCTCTATAGCATCCTGGGCATCAGTGGCATATATATCGGCTTTAGTTTCCTTCCACAGGCTTTTATTCATATTGAAAGCCTTGCCTCCAACCATTATTTTTAGTTTTTCGATTTCGTTGGAATTTCTTACAAATGAAATCAATTCATTTACCTGGGGAATATGGTAATACATGGTAGCCGAAATTGCTAATATATCCGCATTGCATTCTTTTATCATTTCAAGTATTCCATCTTTGGTGGAGTTAGCACCCAGATAATATGTATGCCAGCCTTCCATTTCAAAAAAATCAGATACCATTCGAATGCCAAGTTCGTGAAGTTCGCCGGAAACACTGGTAGCAACCAGGGAGAGACCATTTTTTTCTGTTGAAAAAATATGATCATAAAGTCTCGACATAATAAATTGCGTGGCTGCGGTACAATAGTGTTCCATGGCAACCGTAATTTTATTGCTTTGCCACAGGCGGCCTATTTCCCATTGCGTAGGTTGAAAAACCGACAAATAAATATCTTTTATAGCTACATTATTCTCTACACTATTGGTAATTAATTTTTCTGCATAATGCCTGTCTTTATTAAGCAATGCATTTAAATATTCTTTTTGAATTTTGCTTAAGATATCACGAGAACTTTCAGCAGCAATCATAAATTTCCTTTATTTGTAGTCAAATATACAAAATAAATTCAAATATAAATTGTGTTTAACTATTTGAATACACGTTGATTATAGTAAAATAATAATACTATAAAGCGCCTTTGTAAATTATTCTAATAATTCCTCCTCCGGTATTTTTAGAACTCCTTTGAACATTGCAAATGGGAGTTAATTGTTTATCAGAACTCACTGTTATACAAGATGGCGGACTTTTTGCCCCGGTACATGTATCACATCCATAAGGATAAACTCCTACCAGACCCTTATTGCCGGCAATACCTCCATTATACATAAGTTTAACATCAGGATGATCAGTAGTTGCGCTCCATTGGCTTCCGCCTGATAGTTTAGCCTCAATTTTGCTGTTTACTCCTGAAACACACGAAATGTCAATAGTTTCCTGAGCGTACTCTCCTTGAAACGAATTATTAATGATAAACTCAAAAAGATTTACCCCATTGGGGAACTCAGCACTCGGACAATTCAGAGGAGGAGTATTAAACGAAACATTGCCATTTATTCCCATGCCTGAAGGTGCATAGGCGATAGTTGAATCATGTTTTCCCAAAATAAAATAACCTTTAAGATTATCTGTTGAATCAGTTATAAAAGGAATTTTAGAAACATTAAGTAAACAACCCGGAGTTGCACCTAATGTAATCCATACCTTTACACTTTCATTGGTTTCGTTGATAATTTTAAACTGGGTAATTTCGGCAGGGGTTTCAAGACCCAAATTATTATTTGATTTTTTATTGCAGGATAAAATGCTTAAAGCCAGCAAAAAAACTATAAGTATGTTGTATTTCATATTCATTTTAATGAAAAGTGATAGTTAGTAATTATGTTGTGGAAAGAAATTATAATCTAAATTCGTTATGATTTTATTTAAATAATTTTTGGTAAATATATACTCTATTTAAATTGATTCCAAATAATTATTGTTTTAATACTTTTATCCTGTAAACTACATTATTATCATTTGTAATTTTAACAAGGTATAAGCCATTTTTATATTCTTTTAAATCGAAAGTTTTGGTAGCAGTTTGGTCAAAAAACCATCCTGAATCAATAATCTTTCCTTCTGAATTTAGAATCTGATAATCAAACTTATTCCCACCAGGTAGAGAAATATTAACAATACCATTAGTTGGTACAGGAAATGCTATCAGTTTCTCATTTATATTTTTCTGGCAAATATCATATGTGATGTCAGTACAACCAACAAAACTCAACTCAGCAGCAGATGACCATGCATTACCGTTTACTTCCGAAAGGCCTACAAGCCTGAAGTATCTGCCTATCACAGAATTTTCAAACTCAATTTTTTGCGGCGCTCCGGTATCAATAAATTCGCCTGTACTTAATGGCTCTCCCCAATCCAGATTGTCCTCGCTAATGTAGAGTTCATATTCCCTAATTCTGCCATTAGATCCATTTTGGCGGTTGAGTAAAGTAAACTCAAATAAACGATAAGTAAAACCTAAGTCAATCTGAATTTCATGTGGGTATGGGTCTGAGCCTGTACTCCATCTGGTATGCCATATTGTTGATGGGTCATTATCAAAGGCCATGACAGCAAGTCCCGGATAGTTAACTTCCTCACTGTCAACATAAATTAATTCCCAGTCTTCTTTTGGAATATCTGCGGGGTTGCTACAATCGTCAATACTAGGACATGTACTTGCTACTATGGCATCTTCCATAAATTTCGTGTATGTATTTCCGTTTTTCACAACAGTATAGTTAACACTATAAGTTCCTTCTTCCCCTAATACTACTTTTGGATTTCTGCTGTCAGCATCGCTAATATATTCTGGCTCTGGTATAATTTCCCAGTTCCAATTTACACCATCATGGCTAATAATCGTATGATCTTCGAACTGAAGTGTATCGGTCATACAATTTACATATTCCCTTTCCAACCAGGGATTAATAATAGGAAGGTATTCAGTTTCTTGCATAGGAGATTCCCATATTCCGGCATTTCCGGCAACACGTATTTTGCTGTCGCGGAAAAATGGAAGGGCTATGTTGACATAGTTTGCTGCGGGATAATTATTGTTAAATAATTCCCAGTTATCCATTCCTTCCTTGCGGTAATATACCTTAGCAGTTTGTCCATTTCGTGCATTTGTAAATAAATACACCAAATCAGTTTCATCATCAGATGGCTGAATTAGCAAACATTTTGTATATTCTGATAAATCACCGCTCCAGTCGTCCCATGTATCTCCACCATCATCAGATCTAAAAACCTTGCCTATATCAGATGACCATGTTCCATTTTGCAAACAGGCATAAATTGTATTTTCATTATATGGTGAAATTGCAAAAAATGTTCTTCCTTTCCAGTAAGAAGTTCCGTTTAAACCATTTGTCAGAGAGGGTTTAAGTTCCCATGAAACACCACCATCTTCACTTTTGTATAATCCCATATTTACAACATCTGCATACAATACCGATGGATTATTGTAACTAATGTTTAAATACCTTACTTTTTCAGAAAAATCGTAAAGCATATCGTAAGACACCCCACCGTCAGTGCTCTTCCATAAAGCGTTACCCTCTCCAAGATAAATTGTGTTGTGATAGTTAGGATGAAAAACCAAATTACTTCTTCGGCCACCATACTCATCCATATTAGGATATTTACTAAATATGAATCTGCCCTCAGGTTGATCTTCTGCTGACTCAGGTAGTATCCATCCATTGCCCAAATCATTAAATGCAACATGTCGGCTAACACCCTGTTTTACCCATCCTGTAGGCGATTCTGCTCCGCCCATTCTCAATGCTTTGGGTTGATAAAAATCAGCAATAGTTGTATTCCCATTGTGATATCTGCCTCCCACACAAATGTCCTCATTCCACCCCTGATCAAAGCCCCACATATCAGATCCAACAAGTCCGTTATTTCTTGCAAAATAATTATCTGTATTTGTAAAGTTATCAGTTGTTATTGAAAAACCTCCATCGGTACTTACCCATGTTTCACCATTCGAAAGCAATTTCATGTCCTGAATGTCGGGATGTATAGAAAAACTACCCGTATAACCACCAATGGCTGCAAATTGCTGCCCACCATTACTCGATTTAAAAAGGGTAGTTGTTCCGCTAAAAATCAAGTTTTCATCTATTGGTGAAATTTCTAGTACCAGATCAAAATAACCTTGTCCGTTATTCATAGGAAAGTTGGATGTTTGGCCTGTTGCCAATAAATTCCATTGACAGTTATTGCCCACAAGACTTCCCTTATATAAGTATGGAGTATTGTCGGAACTCAGCATAACGGCAAGCATTAGGTTTGGATTGTCTGGAGTAACTGCTAATAGTCCTCCGCTTTGGTCACTTATTCCGGAAGGAAAATTTGGTTGGGCAATAAATGTTTGCCCTCCATCTCCGGACATATATACCATAAAATTATTATTGTTTTTAGATATGGCATAAATCATATTCCCATTATCTGTCTTAATCTCAACATCATATGAGACTTTATCCAGTCCCTGATTCCAGTTTATTCCGCCATCGGTAGATACATATACTCCATCATTACCTGCAGCAAGGATATGTTCAGAATCCATTGGATTAATCTTCATCCTATTGGTCTGGAACAATTGATCTAGTTGTAATAGAGGAGTCCAGTTTACACCTCCATTTATTGTTTTATGTATTTGATTTCCAGCGCTTACATACACGATATTCTCATTGACTGGATCAATGGCGACAGCAGTAACTCCTCCTCCAAAGAAATAATTTGGTGCGCACAATTCCCATGAAATCCCTTTGTCAATTGTCTTATTAACGAAGCCTGTTTCTGTTCCGCAATAAAGGACATTATTATTGGATGGTGCCACATCAAATGAATA
>JBFFLX010000012.1:0-41844 GCA_041554435.1 Bacteroidales bacterium | reverse complement strand
TTCCTATTAAATTAAATCTACGCTTTCCTCTCCGGATTATCCTTCAAAAAACTTCCCCAACCACTATATGATTTTCCGGTTTGAACATTATCGCCCTGAAAGAAATGACAAACTGCTGCCGCCAAACCATCAGTAGCATCGAGATATTTTGGTGTGGTGTCGAACTCCACTAAATTCTTTAACATGGCTGCTACCTGTTCCTTCGATGCATTACCATTTCCTGTAATTGCCTGTTTTATTTTTTTTGGAGAATATTCAAAAATTGGCAAGTCTTTATAAAGTCCTGCTGCCATTGCAACCCCTTGTGCACGGCCCAGTTTGAGCATCGATTGAACATTTTTTCCAAAGAATGGTGCCTCCAAAGCCATTTCATCAGGTTTGTATTCTTCTATCAATCCTAGCGTTCTTTCAAAAATCTTTTTTAACTTTAAGGCGTGGGTATCGTATTTCCCCAATTTGAGTATGCCAAGGGTGATTAGGCTGATTTTATTCCCTTTTTGAATTATTAGCCCATAACCCATTATATTTGTACCCGGGTCGATACCCAAAATTATTCTTTCTTTTGCCAAACGATTATCATTTTAATGAAGACAAAATTACGTAAAACATATAATCTGCTCATAAGAGTTTTCATTATTATAATGACTTTTGGGTTTTTATATGATCAGATTTTTCATTCCAATGATATACAGTCGGTTATAGCCTTTTTCCCTGAAGCAATAAAATCAGATTGGTTCGTTTTGCAACTGATATTGGTAGTTGTTTTATTGTTTGTTAATTATCTGCTTGAAAGTTTTAAGTGGAAATACTTCATCGATAAACTGGAAAAAATTAGTTTATTGAACTCGTATAAGGCTATACTTACGGGTATTTCGGTAAGTATGTTTATGCCAAATAGAGTTGGTGATTATTTTGGAAGAGTTTTTATCCTGAAAAAAGCCGATCGTATCCAGGCTATACTTGCAACGATTTTAGTAAGTATGAGCCAGTTAATAGCCACGATAATATTTGGTTCAATTTCCGAAATTATGGCTTTTCCTAAAATATTTGCAGTCGACAATAATCTAAATTTAGGACTTTATATTGGACTGATAATAGGAGTAATAATAGCATTGTTCGTAATTATTTTTGCCTATCTGAATTTTAGTGTTTTCTCAGGAATAATAAAACGAATTAGTGGACGTGGTTATAAGAAAATAAAAAAATACGCAAATGTATTTTCGATATATAGCGCAAAAGACTTACTAGTAGCATTGTTAATCAGTTTGTTACGATATACGGTGTTTTCATTTCAGTTCGTTTTATTGTTGTGGATGTTTCAGGTGGAAATATCCTATTTCGATGCAATGATGCTAATTGGTTTGATATATTTGGGAGTTACAATTATTCCTACTATTGCTTTAACCGAAATAGGAGTGAGAGGTTCGGTAAGTGTTTTTGTTTTCAATTATTACTATGGAACTATGGGTGTAGTTAATGGAAACACTGAACTGGGAGTTGTTTCGGCTTCAACGGTTTTGTGGTTTGTAAATTTAGTAATACCAGCAGCAATAGGTGCGTTTTTTGTCTTTAATTTAAAATTCTTTAGAAAGAATTCTGCAAATGGAAAATTGGATTAAAATTTTTATGGTAGTCCTGGAGTTTACTGCCATGGCATATATGCTTATTATTTTAATTTTTACTGCCGGATGGTATAAAATGACGGAATATGTTAATTCTTCTCCTTCAATAACAAGCAAAATTTCTGTAATTGTTGCAATTAGAAATGAAGCACATATTATATTTGGATTGCTGAAATCATTAAATGAGCAAAGTTTACCAAAATCACAATTTGAAATCATTATTATTGACGATGATTCTAATGATGATAGCATTTTGGTTGTAGAAAAATTTAGTCAGGCCCATGTGGATTTAAATCTGAAAATATATAAATCGGAAGGTTTAGGAAAGAAGCAAGCCTTAGAAAAAGCAATAACATATGTAAATAATGAGATTATATTTTCAACTGATGGCGATTGTAGCTTGAATAAGGATTTGCTAAAAAACTATTTGGCATTTTTTGAGGAAAATAAGCATGTGAAATTAGGTTTCGGAGGGGTTTTTTACGATAAAGCGGATGACGCTAAACAACAAATATTTCATATGGAATTTGCAAGTCTGGTGGCTTCGGGAGCCGGATCTTCAGGTTTTGGTTTACCATTTATGATGAATGCAGCAAATATGGCCTTTAGATATGAGGATTATAAAAGCATAAAAAATAAAATCGCCGGTAAAGATTATATATCGGGTGACGATATTTTTATGCTTCATGCTTTTGAAAAAGAATTCGGAAGCAGTTCAGTAAGTTATATTAAAAATCCTGAAATTGTTGTGGAAACAGATTCACCGGCTAGTTTTAAAGAATTTATACATCAGCGTATCAGGTGGGGGTCGAAGGCAAGGGCCTATAAATCAACATGGCCATTAGTAGTCTCTTTTGGAGTATTACTCTTTAATTTAATGCTGAGTATTACCTTATTTTTAACTGTTTATAAATCTTGGTTTCTTGCAGTATTCTTACTCTTTGTTTTGCTAAAATATCTTATCGATCTCCCATTAAACAGGAACTTTTTAAAGTATTATAAGAAGCCCGGCAATTTCGCTTTGTTTTTTATTATGGAAGTTTTTTATCCTATTTATATTGTAATAAGTGCCTTTTTCCCTTTTTTATTCAGCTTTAGCTGGAAAGGTCGCGATTTTTCAAAATAATTGTTGCTAATTCCAAATCCTGCATATTAGTAATTTTAAAATTTTCGGCATTTCCATTGGTCAGATAAATTTTATTTCCATCAAATTCAAATACCGATGCATCATCGGTAAACCTATCCATATAGTTTACATCATAGGCTTTTTTTAATAGTTCCGATTTAAAAGTTTGAGGTGTTTGAACCAGTTTAATTTTTTTCCTTTCCAGCGATTTATTGTCGGCACCTTCAACAATTCTAATGCTGTTAGCCGACTCAATTACAGGAATAGCACTTCCTTTGCTAAGAGCTAGTTGAAAACAGTTTTTTATGGTTTCACTGTCGATAAGTGGTCTTGCCCCATCATGTATGGCCACCAGAGAAAATTTTGGAATTAATTTCAAGGCTGCTTTTACTGTATGAAATCTTTCAGGCCCACCTATAACCAGTTTTGTTTTTTGTAATTCAGGATAGTTTTCTTTGAGGGATTCCCAATATTCCATATGATTATTCGAAATAGCAATAATCATATTTTCAATATTTACAAAAGGCAAAAAGGCTTCAACTATATAAATTAAAACTGCTTTATTTTCAATATTTAGATATTGTTTAGGAATTTTAGTTCCCAAACGAACCGAATTTCCTGCTGCAGCAATTATCAAATATTTTTCCCGCTGTTCCATTGAAGTGTAAAAATAGAAAAAGCCTGTTATCTTTCAAACAGGCTTTCCATAAAATCTTTATTTAAGTATTTTCTTAAAGAATCAACATAGCATCGCCATAAGTAAAGAATTTGTATTTTTCTTTAACGGCTTCTCTATAAACGTCGAATAAGAAATCGTAACCAACAAATGCAGAAATCATCATCATCATTGGTGACATTGGCATATGGAAATTAGTAACCATTGCATCGGCAAAGCCAAATTCATAAGGAGGGAAAATAAATTTATTTGTCCATCCGCTATAAGGTTTTACCTGACCGGTAATAGAAACTGCTGTTTCCAAAGCCTTCATAGTAGTAGTTCCCACTGCAACAATTTTATGTTTATTTTTCTTGGCAGCATTCATCTTGTCTGCTGACTCTGGAGTAAGAATCATTTGTTCCGAATCAACTTTATGCTTGGTTAAATCTTCAACCTCTATGGTTCTAAAGTTTCCCAGGCCTGTGTGCAGTGTTAATTCTGCAAACTCAACACCTTTTATTTCAAGGCGTTTCATCAACTCTCTGGAAAAGTGCAATCCTGCAGTTGGTGCCGCTACAGCTCCTTCGTATTTAGCATAAATTGTTTGATATCTTTCCTCATCTTCCGGTTCAATTTCTCTCTTATGAATTTTTGGAAGCGGAGTTTCTCCAAGTTCCTGAAGAGTTCTTTTGAAATCTTCGTAAGGTCCATCGAACAGGAAACGTAAGGTTCTGCCTCTGGAAGTTGTATTGTCAATAACCTCAGCAACAAGAGCATCGTCTTCACCAAAATAAAGTTTGTTACCTATTCTGATTTTTCTCGCCGGATCAACCATAACATCCCACAACCTGCTTTCTCTATTGAGTTCTCTCAAGAGAAAAACCTCAATTTTGGCACCTGTTTTTTCCTTCTCTCCGTTTAACCTTGCTGGAAAAACTTTGGTATTGTTGATGGCAAAAATATCACCATCACCAAAATAATTAATAATTTCTTTAAAGGTTGTGTGCTCAATGGTTTGGTCCTTACGATTAACCACCATTAACCTTGATTCATCCCTGTTTAAAGATGGATGATCTGCTATCAATTCCTTTGGAAGATCAAATTTGAATTGTGATAACTTCATTAAAATTATGATTAGTTTTTGAAACCTATATTGTTTTTACTTATTATTGCATTCTCAATTGGTTCCATCTGATTTACAAAATAAAAGGCGGCAAAAGTACAAATTTTAGAGGTAAAAGTCAAGTTTATTTTTTGTGTCTGATTACCACCAATTTATTGCCCTTTTTCTCAATTATATTTTAAGTTTGACATTCATTATTACTATGTTAAAAAGCATATAATCAAATAGATACATACTTAACTTTTATGCAATGATAGATAGTATAATTTAATGTTTGTTCCTGTTTACCACGATTATGCTCAATTAATTTTAATGTTTTTTATGATTACAAAAGCCTGATTTGGCGAATTTCAGTTTTAAAAGAAGAAATTCTCAGAAAAGTAATTTTTGAGAAATAAAATAAATACCCTGTTTTTGGTATTGAGCCCAAACACAATTCATTGCAATTTTGCCAAAAATTAAAATAATTGTGATGAAAAAATTAATATATACACTATTAGTAGTTTTTACCTTTTCTAATATTCAGCTAATTGCACAAAATACTCAGGCAGGTATTTATAAAAATGCTGCTGAAACAATGCTAAATAGCGATTCAAAACTTACCATAGGAGGATATGGTCAAATTGATTTTAACCAACCACTTTCATCTTCTAAATTTGAAGCCGGAAACTTGGATGTTCATCGAGTTGTAATGTTGTTTGGATATCGTTTTACAAAAAAACTACAGTTTATAACTGAAATTGAATTTGAGCATGTTAAGGAGGTATATATTGAGCAGGCATTTATAAATTATTCGTTTAATAATTATATAAATTTTAGAGCAGGACTGATGCTTGTTCCAATGGGAATAACAAATGAATACCACGAGCCAACCACCTTTAACGGAGTTGAAAGGCCCATAATCGACAAATATATTTCACCCACCACCTGGCGTGAAATAGGACTGGGTTTTAGTGGTTTAATTCCTGAAACTTCAATGCGTTATCAGGTTTATCTTATGAACGGTTTTGCCGGTTATAACGATGGAACATTTCTGCTTTCGGGATCAAATGGTTTGCGTAAAGCACGTCAAAAAGGAGCCGAATCCTATATCAATACTCCATCTTTGGCCGCCAAAATTGAATATTATGGAGTTCTTGGACTTAACCTTGGGGTTTCAACTTATCTTGGAAAAACACAGTCAACTTTATACGACGGGATTGATAAAGATGATAATACATCTGTTGCTATTGCCGACTCATCAGTTGTAGGAGTTAAGATGATGGGAATTGATGCTCGTTATAATCGCATGGGTTTTGAGTTTAAAGGACAGTTTTATTATGTTTGGTTAAGCAATACCAATGAGTATAATTTAATGGCTCAAAATGTGGGAGTAAACCCTAATCTGGGTGAAAAAATGATGGGTTACTATGCCGAACTTTCTTATAATATTTTCCATGAAATTGATAAGTTCAATTCTCAGTTAATACCATTCATTCGTTATTCAAACTACGATACTCATTATGCTGTTAGTAGTAACATCGTTGCAAATGAAGCATTCAATAAAACCTATATTACAGCAGGATTAAGTTGGAAAATAACATCTGGCGTGGCACTCAAATCGGATGTGCAATTTATAAAAAACAACTCACAGAGTACTTATGGAAAAACCTTTAATGCCGGTGTTGCTGTTTGGTTTTAATATAATTTAAATGAAGAAACTAATAATTTTAATATTAATAATTAACTGGATAGTCGGTTCCTCTTTTGTGATGAAGGAGGAACTGGATTTTCCTGCCAAAAAAGTTGACAGGGAACTCAGGCGTTATTGGAAGGATAAAAATATTGATATTAAAAAACTTAATAAGGGATTTTATTTGTTGGAAAACAAAAATGATATTATTGGTTATTTATATGTAGGAAGAGTAAATGCCTGTCGGCAGGGAGGTTGCTCCATTGATGGAAATCAGGAAGATCTGCCCTTCGAATATTTCGATTATTTTCTAATTATCGACAGCAATATACAGGTAAAAAAAGTAAAAATATATAATTATCAGGCAACACATGGTCATGAGGTTATGAGTTCAGGATGGTTACGGCAATTCAGAGGTTATAATGGCGAAAAAGAATTAAAATACGGAAGAGATATAGAAGCAATTTCCGGAGCCACAATTTCTGCCAAAGCATTAAATGACGATGTGAAATACACACTAAATCAGCTGGAAGTTAATATTAATAAAGAGTAAAACCTTATACCATCATAAAACTTGAATGTTTTTATTAAATTTGAAATAAAAAACATGAGTTTCAAACAATCGGTAAAGAAAATTCTAAGCAATCATTTTCAAAAGGATATTGAAATTATGGGATATACTTCTGTTGGTGGTGGTTCCATAAATCGGGCTTATAAAGTGAAAACTAATGAGGGTGAGTATTTTGTTAAAACAAACTCCAGAAACCGATTTCCCCAAATGTTTCAAAAGGAGGCTATGGGATTGGAAATACTTGCAGAAGCAAATTGTATAGGGGTCCCTAAAATAATTTGTTTTGGAGATATTGAAGATGATTCATTTTTAGTTCTGAATTATATAGAAAGTGCATATAAATCGGAGAATTTCTGGGATGATTTTGCCGAAAAATTAGCCTGTTTACACAAAAAATCAAATACACAATTTGGCCTCGATCATGATAATTATATTGGATCGTTGGTTCAATACAATAACTTCAAAAAAACCTGGGCAGAATTTTTTGCTGAACAACGACTGGAAAAACAACTAAAGATGGCTTTCGACAGTTATTCTATCGACAAATCAATTTTGCCATATTTTGAAAGGTTTTATAGGCGTATCGATGAAATATTTCCACAAGAAAATCCTTCATTAATTCATGGTGATTTATGGAGTGGAAACTTTATGACCGGAGCCGATTCGAAAGCGGTCATAATAGATCCTGCCGTGTATTACGGACATAGGGAAATGGATTTAGGTATGTCATTGCTCTTCGGAGGATTTTCCAATCAGTTTTACGAATCTTATAATAGATATTTCCCTCTTGAAAAAGGATGGGAACAAAGAATGGAATACTGTAACTTATACCCACTGCTTGTGCATGTAAACCTGTTTGGAGGGGGTTATGCTTCTTCTGTTAAGTCGATTATTTCTAAGTTTTAATTATAAGAATTGTTAAATTAGTGAATTTAAGTATTTAAATTCTTAAAAAGAATAAATTTGCGCTTTAATTAATATACTAAATGGCTGATCTGTTTAAATTTTCTGAAGCTGCCTCTATAGGGGTACATAGTATGATTTTAATTGCAAGAAGTCAAAAGGCTTATAATGCAATAGAGTTGTCAAAATTATTGAATAAATCAAAACATCATATAGGTAAAGTTTTGCAGAGATTGGTAAAAATGGGTTACCTAAAATCGCAACGAGGTCCAACAGGTGGTTTTATGCTAAATATTGACCCCAAAGATATTAATATGTACAATATTTATTCGGCCATTGAAGGACCTGTTAGCACACTTGAATGTAATGAACACAATTCTGTATGTCCTTTTAAAAAATGTATACAAAACAATGTAATTAATAAGTTGTCGAGGGAATTTGTTGAATATATGAAAAATGAAAACCTTCAGGATTATTTATAAGTTTTATTAATTCCGGAATTTTAAAATCAAATATTGTCACCAAAATAAAAGTTAATTTATAACAGGTGAAATTATTTTGATGAAACCCTATCCCTTTCAAGTTATAAAAACCTAATATTTAGATAAATAACGTTTAGGTTATTTAGAATCTGTATAAATTTTAAGCGCAAATCAATTAATGTTAAATCATATAAATAAAACTATATTTTTGTAATTCAGAAAAACGATACTTAAATTATTAAAATAAATTATTTATGAAGAATACATACTTTTTACCATTAATAATAGGGCTTATTTTATTGTCAGTTGATATAATGGCCCAAACATCCTCACTAAGTGCTGAATTACGACCACGTTTTGAATTCAGAAATGGCTACAAACAATTAATGCCTGATGGAAATAATCCTGCAGCATTTATTTCTCAACGAACCCGATTAAACGGATTTTATTCAAATGAGAAGTTCAAGTTTAAAATTAGTTTACAAGATGTGAGAGTTTGGGGCGACGTTAATCAGTTGAATACTTCAGATATTAACGGAACATCTGTTCATGAAGCATGGGGAGAGATACTATTTAGCAAAGTTGTTTCCTTTAAAGTAGGACGACAGGAAATAATATATGATGATCATAGAATTTTTGGAAGTGTTGGCTGGGCTCAACAAGCCAGAAGTCATGATGCTGCCATCTTAAAATTTAAAGCAAATAGTAATCATGATTTACATTTAGGTATTGCATATAATGCTGTTAAAGAATCGCTTTATAAGCTTGATTATATTGGAATGGCAAATTATAAAGCTATGCAGTTTATACACTATCATGGAAAGTTTAACAAACTGGGAGTTAGTATATTAGAATTATATAATGGAATTGCCTATGACTCTGACACATCAGCAAATGTTGTTGAAAAAATTGCATGGAGTTTAACTATTGGTCCTCGTTTGAGTTATACTGCGGATAAGTTTTCTGCAAATATTGCCTTCTATTATCAGGGAGGAAAAAACGGAGTCAATACAGACCTAACTGCAACATATTTTGCTGCTGACGTAAATTTTAAAATTATTAAAAACTTCTCATTTGGTATAGGTGGAGAGTATCTTTCTGGAACTAATACAAAAGATAAGGGAACTGATAATTCATTTACGCCTTTCTATGGTACTAACCACAAATTCAATGGGTGGATGGACTATTTTTATGTAGGTAACCATGGTGGAAATGTTGGACTTACAGATTTTTACTTACCTTTAAACTATAATTTGAATAATTGGAGTTTTGCTTTAATAACACACTATTTTATGTCGGCTGCAACAGTTTCTGAGAAGCAAACAGACGGTAGTTGGAAAGATTTCAGTAGCACTCTTGGAACAGAAATAGACTTATCAATAACTTATAAATTAAATAAGGCTGTTAAGTTACAAGCGGGTTATTCGCAAATGTTTGCCACCCAGACCATGCAAGTATTAAAAGGCGGCAATTATAATAACTCCAATAATTGGGCTTGGGTAATGATAACTTTTAAACCAACCTTTTTTGAAAAATAAATTATTATGTCAAAAATCATTAACTATTTAGTTCCTCCAAAAAACTGGCAGTTAATTGTTACTTTGCTTGTTGGATTAATAATTGGATTGTTTATTTACATCATTTATATTTCCAATGCAGTATCATATTTATCTGATGATCCTGAAACTTGTATTAACTGCCACGTGATGAACTCTCAATATGACAGTTGGAACCACTCTTCTCATCGCGAAAAAGCCAATTGTAATGATTGTCATGTGCCTCATAATAATATTTTTAACAAATACTTTTTCAAGGCTAAAGATGGTATGAGGCATGCAACTATGTTTACTCTTCGCTTAGAGCCTCAGGTAATTCAGATAAAAGAGGCGGGAATAGAAGTAGTGCAGGATAATTGTATAAGATGTCATTCTAATTTAATTACCGATCATCGAATGCTGGGATTAAAAAACGGTTATAATAATTTTAGAGTTGAAGAGCGTAATTGTTGGGAATGTCATCGGGAGGTTCCCCACGGAAGAGTTCGTAGTCTTTCTGCAAGTAAAAACTCTCTAATACCAAATGTAAGAAAACCAATTCCTAATTGGATAAATAATATTGTAAATAAAATTGAAAAATAATAATACTGTCATGAGTAAAGAAAGAAAGCCAATAATTAACTGGATACTGTTTTTGGCAACAGTAATAGTAGTATTTCTTCTGGGGTTGTTAGCCTCTTCCATCACAGAAAGAAGGGCTGAAGTAACAGCAACTTATAAACCGGAAGTTAAAATTAAAGACTGGGAACCCAGAAATGAAGTTTGGGGTAAAAACTTCCCAACTGAGTATGATTCTTATCAACTGAATAGTGAGTCAAATTTTGCAACTAAGTATAATGGTAATGCCATGATTGATATGCTTGAGGTAGATCCCCGCCTGGTGGTTTTATGGGCCGGATATGGTTTTTCCAAAGATTATAATCAGGGCAGAGGACATACTTATGCTATTCAGGATTTGAGAAACTCACTTAGAACCGGAGGTCCGAAAAATGAGAATGAAGGTCCTATGCCTTCAACTTGCTGGACATGTAAAAGTCCGGATGTGCCAAGGGTGATGAATGAGCAGGGTGTAAAAGAATTTTATACCGGAAAATGGGCACGATTGGGTGCCGAAATCGTCAACCCAATAGGATGTGCCGACTGTCATAATAATGAAACTATGGAGTTACAGATTTCACGTCCTGCACTTGTGGAAGCATTTGAACGTATGGGAAAAGATATAAATAATGCTACACATCAGGAAATGAGAAGCCTTGTTTGTGCTCAGTGTCATGTGGAATATTATTTTGACAAAAAGCGTCCGGGAGCAGAAGGCTCAGCTTATCTCACCTTTCCATGGGATAATGGTATGAGTGTGGAAAAAATGGAAGAATATTACGACAATAAAAATTTCTCCGACTGGACCCATAAACTCAGTAAAGCTCCAATGTTAAAGGCTCAACATCCTGGTTATGAGGTCTATTTAACTGGTATACACGCCGAAAGAGGAGTTTCTTGTGCCGATTGTCATATGCCTTATATGAGTGAAGGTGGTAAAAAATATACCGATCATCATATTCAATCTCCTTTAAATAATATCGAAAACTCTTGTATGGTTTGTCATAAAGAGAAAACGGCTCAGCTTCTAAAAGATGTTTATGATCGTCAGGACAAAGTTATTGAAAACCGCGATAAATTAGAAGAACTTATTGTAAGAGCACATGTGGAGGCAAAAACAGCCTGGGATTTGGGTGCAAAAGAAAATCAGATGGAAGACATTTTAATGGATATTCGACATGCACAATGGCGCTGGGATTATGCTGCTGCAAGCCACGGAGGTTCATTCCATTCACCCGTTGAAATCTCAAGAGTAATTTCTACAGGAATAACAGTGGCTCAGGAAGCCAGAATTAAACTGGCACGATTATTAATTAATTTGGGTTACCAAGGTGTGGTGCCTTATCCTGATATCGCAACTAAAGCAAAAGCCCAGGAATTTATTGGTTTACCAATGGATAAACTTAATAATGAAAAACAACAATTCCTTAAAACTTTGGCCCCAAAATGGGATGCTGAAGCAAAAGAAAGGGAAGCTAAAATGCCGGTAGTTTATAATAACTAAATATAAAAATATTCAAGAGAAGGCAAACATTTTTAATATGTTTGCCTTCTCTTTTTATAACAGATTAATGAGTAGTAAAAGACAATTATGGACAGGCAAATGGGGTTATAAAGAAGGCCTTATTATAAATATAAGCCTGTTTTTTATTGGTATATTACTTGAATATTTCACCAATGGTGCTGGTGTAGTTTCATTAATGCAATTCCCCGTAAACCTGTATTTACTATTCGGTTTAATAATTGGATTAATAATATTGTGGCTTGCCGGCAGAAAAAACCCTTTTACCCAATGGTTGGGGAGTGCTGAAGGTGCAATAAGTTCGATATCCTTGTTTTTATTTATGGGTTTGATAATGGGTTTTACTCTTCAAACCGATAAATCTCAATCCACATTTCTGAATAATATTGGTTTTACGCATGTCAGTAGTTCATGGCCCTATATGTTTGCAGTAATGATTTTATTGCTTTCCCTCGGTATTACCTGTTTGAAAAACCTAATCCCGTTTAATATAAAGAGATTTGGATTTACACTGAGTCATTTAGGTTTGTTTATAGTAATTTCATCTGCTAATTTTGGAGGACCCCAGTTACAGAGATTGGAAATGAAGTTACAAGAGGACCGGATAGTAACTTATGCAACTGATAAGTCTAATAATCAGGTATATAATTTGCCTTTTGCCATTAAACTCAAAGATTTTATATTGGAAGAATATAATCCAAAACTTACTATAGTTAATAACAAAACCGGAGATATAATACATGAAAATGGTAAAAATATAATTATCATCGACAGTGCACTTGACTGTAATTTAATGGATTATAATATTAGTGTAAAAGAATATATCGAATCATCGGCTAAAGCCGGAAGCAGATATTATTTTAATAATGAATCAGGCTCTTCACCTGCTGCTTTATTAAAAGTAAAATTTAAAAGTGGTAAAGAAGTTGAAGGATGGATATGTTGTGGAAGCTATAATAAACCTTATGAATCGTTAAAACTGGATTCTCTTTATTCATTGGTGATGCTTTTTCCTGAACCAAAACTTTTTGTATCGGAAATTCAAATACTTAATAAGGCAGGAGAAATTACAAATGCCCGCCTGGAAGTTAATAAACCATTCGAATATGATGAGTTTAAAATTTATCAATTAAATTATGATTCTAATCTTGGTAAATGGTCAGATGTTTCTGTAATTGAGCTTATTTATGATCCCTGGCTCCCTTATGTTTATTTTGGTATTGTATTAATGATAATTGGTGCACTCTATATGTTATGGAGAGGTGCTGCAAAAAAAACTGTATAGTATGGCCTGGTTAAATTTTCCCGTATATTCTGGCATAATAATTACCCTTTGGATTGGAGGGTTGATGCTGATGGGATTATTTCCTAAGAAGAAACTAATATATTTAATTTCTAAAGTATTTATATTAAGCGGAATAATAGTTCTCGGAGTTTATATTTTTCAATTGTGGACAATACTCGAAAGGCCACCAATGAGAACTCTGGGCGAAACCCGATTATGGTATTCACTTTTTCTTTCTTTCATAGGCTTTGCTTTTTATTTTAAATGGAAATATAATTGGTTTCTGACATTCAGTATTTTATTTGCAATTATGTTTTTAGTTCTGAATATTATTAATCCGGAAAACTTTAACAAAACTCTGATGCCCGCATTGTTGAGTCCATGGTTTGTGCCACATGTTATTGTATATATTTTTGCTTATGCTACTCTGGGAGCCTCAAGTTTAGTAGCATTGAGATTATTATTGCCTAATATTAATTTAAAATATGTTGGTCGGTCAGAAGATTTGGCCGATAATCTGGTATATATTGGGTTTGCTTTTTTAACACTTGGGCTTTTGTTTGGCGCTTTATGGGCCAAGGAGGCCTGGGGGCATTATTGGACATGGGATCCCAAGGAAACCTGGGCTTTTCTTACATGGTCAGTTTATCTGATATATATCCATCTCAGGAGTAAAAATAATTTTAGTAAAAGAACATCTTACTGGATATTATTGATTGCTTTTTTCGTTTTATTGGTTTGTTGGTTTGGGGTAAATTACCTTCCTTCTGCGGCAAACAGTGTTCATACATATTCCTCATAACTTATATATTTGTTTTTCAATTAAAACAAAATGTTATTTTTGAGAATGATTTCTGAAGATACTTTTACCTATTTGCTTTACGCCTGGATAGCCCTCGCGTTTATAATTTTCCCCATATTATTAAGAATTACAGCACCTTATGGCAGGCACACCACTAATACCTGGGGTCCAACAATTAACAACCGTCTGGGTTGGGTTTTGATGGAAATTCCCGTAATAATTGTGTTTTCTTACTTTTTATTCAGGAATAATAATCATTTATCTTATCCGGTTTTGGTGTTTTATGGATTGTTTATGCTGCATTATTTCAACAGGGTGTTTATTTTCCCTTTCAGAATAAAAACAAACGGGAAACAAATCCCTGTCAGCATAATATTTCTTGCCTTATTCTTTAATTTCTCCAATGGCTTTTTCAATGGTTATTGGTTGTCGGAAAATAGTCAGTTATATGATAATTCATGGTTTGCCGATCCCAGATTTATTATTGGTATAATATTGTTTTTCACCGGAATGGCAATAAATATAAAGGCCGATAATAAACTTCTCTCTCTCCGTAAGGGTGGAAAGAAGGGTTATTTTATCCCACGGGGATGGCTTTTCAAATATATTTCTTCTCCCAACTTATTTGGTGAAATAATTGAATGGACAGGCTGGGCAATTTTATGCTGGAGTTTGCCATCATTATCATTTGCCTTATGGACTTTTGCAAACCTTGTTCCCCGTGCTATCGATCATCATCGTTGGTATAAGAGGCGTTTCGATGATTATCCCGAAACTCGCAGAGCTGTTTTCCCGTATTTGCTTTAAAAATAAAATGCTTTTTTAATAAACAAGTATATTACTAATTTTGCTCCGTAAAATTTTAAATAATCTTTGATGCCGGAAAAAATACTTTCCACCATAAATACTCCTGACGACCTTAAGTTATTAAGTGAGGATGAACTAATGCAACTAGCGCAGGAGTTGAGGTCGTTTATACTGGATATTATTTCTGTGCATCCCGGGCATTTGGGCTCGAGTTTGGGAGTAGTGGAGTTGACAATTGCTTTGCACTATGTGTTTAATACTCCTTACGATAAACTTATATGGGATGTGGGTCATCAGGCATACGGACATAAAATACTTACCGGCAGGAGAGACGTTTTTTATACCAACAGAACCCTTGGCGGTATTAGTGGTTTCCCAAAAATGGATGAGAGTGAATACGATGCCTTTGGTACAGGACATTCTTCAACTTCAATTTCTGCTGCTTTGGGAATGGCCATAGCAAGCCAGCGAAGAGGGGAAACAAAACGACAACATATAGCCGTTATTGGTGATGGTGCAATGACAGGTGGTATGGCCCTGGAAGCCCTTAACAATGCCGGCGTTTCCAATTCAAATATAATTGTCATACTTAATGATAATGGGATATCCATCGACAAGAGTGTAGGAGCACTTAGCAATTATCTTTTAAATATTACCACCTCACCTGGATACAATAAACTCAAAAATAAAATTTGGAATACCCTTGGTAAAGCAGGAGATAAATTAGGACCCAACACTCAAAAATTCATACAAAATATAGAAGGTGCCATAAAAACAAGTTTGCTTAGAAGAAGTAATCTTTTCGAGGCAATGAATTTTAGATATTTTGGCCCCGTTGACGGACATGATATAGAAAAACTAGTGAAGGTATTGTCGGATTTGAAAAAAATTAAAGGTCCAAAACTTCTTCATGTTATCACCAAAAAGGGAAAGGGTTTCGAAAAGGCAGAAAAGGAACAAACAGTATACCATGCGCCTGGAAAATTTAATCGCGAAACTGGTGAAATTCAGCCTGATATAAGTGAAAACATAATTCCAACTTATCAATATGTTTTTGGTGAAACAATAACAGAACTAGCTGAAAAAAATGACAATTTAATTGCCATAACCCCTGCAATGCCCACCGGTTCTGCTCTCCTAAAAATGATGAAAAAATTTCCCGACAGGGTATTCGATGTTGGAATTTCAGAGCAACATGCCGTTACTTTTGCTGCCGGACTGGCCAGCGATGGTATAAAACCATTCTGTACAATTTATTCAACATTTCTTCAAAGAGCCTACGATCAGTTGATACATGATGTTGCAATACAAAATTTAAATGTAGTTTTTTGTATCGACCGGGCTGGTTTGGTGGGTGGTGATGGAGCTACACATCACGGAGTCTTCGATTTGGCATACTTAAACCTGGTACCAAATATGGTTGTTGCTGCACCACTTAATGAGCAGGAGTTGAGGAAATTATTATATACCGCCACTTTATATATGAAGGGGCCGATTGCCATCAGGTATCCCAGAGGAGAAGCCATAAACAGCGATTGGAACTGCCCATTGGAAGAAATTGAAATAGGTAAAGGTGAACAAATTCGTGAGGGTAAAGATATTGCAATATTAACCATAGGTCACCCAGGAAATTACGCTCTACAAGCGGCAGAAATTCTGGAAAAGGATGATATACGGCCTGCGATTTTTAATATGCGCTTCCTTAAACCTCTCGACGAAAAACTACTTCATAATATTTTCAAAAATTATCAAAAAATTATTTGCGTTGAAGATGGAACAATTAGCGGTGGTTTTGGTTCAGCAGTGGTTAATTTTGCTCAGGAAAACAACTATAATAATTACATAAAAAAACTCGGTGTCCCCGATAATTTTGTGGAACATGGCAGTAAAATCAAGTTGGTGGAAATCTGTGGTTTTGATGCTAAGGGGATAGCAAAAAATTGTATTTTTGCCAGTTCTCTAAACAATTAAACACATAATCGTAGAATGTACGAATTTATTAGCGGAAAAATAGTGTCTTTAAACCCAACTTCTGTTGTGGTAGAAAACAGTGGAATAGGCTATTTTATTAATATTTCTCTTAACACCTATTCAAAAATTAAAGATATTCCGACTACAAAACTTTTCATCTATTTTCATGTTAGAGAAGATGCCCAGATTTTATATGGTTTTGCCGATGAAAATGAAAGAGAAATATTCGTTTTATTGCTTTCTGTATCAGGTGTGGGAGCAAATACTGCCCGTTTGATATTATCGTCGCTTACAACTGCTGAAGTTTTTGATGCAGTTACAGGTGGTCATGCCTCAGTTTTGCAAGGGGTTAAAGGAATTGGTGCAAAAACTGCCCAAAGAATTGTAATCGACCTGAAAGATAAAATGTTAAAAGCCACAATTGATATAGAAAAAGTTGATGTTTCCCACAATACTATAAAGGAGGAGGCGTTATCTGGGTTACTGATTCTTGGGTTTAACAGAAATGCAGCTGATAAAGCAATTAGCAGAATTTTAAAAACGAAGGAAATTGGAAGCGTTGAAGAATTGATAAAAGAAACGTTAAAGACATTATAATAATTGACAGCTATTAATATTGATTTTTGAGTTTGGGAAATAATATCTTTATCATAAAAAGAAGAATTGTATTAATTTTATTGCTTGTGGCGATAGGTGTGGGCTTCAGCACGCATCTTTCAGCACAAATAATAAACGATACAACCAGGGCTGACAGCACTGGAATTGATTTGATATTCCCCTTTAACGACCTTAGTGGAAACCCTTATCTTGATCAGGATCAAAGCCCCCTGTTTTTAAACGAGCCTTCAAATGTAAAAAGGGAAGTTGTTTATAATCCACTAACAAATACTTACGAATTTCAGAGCACAATAGGCGATTTTACTTATCGTACTCCAACAGTAATGAGTTTCGAGGATTTTCAGAAATATCAAAATAAATCTTCAGTCTCCGATTACTGGAAAGAAAGAGTAAAAACCACAGGTGAGTCGGAAGGATCACGTTTAATACCTAAAATTTACGTAGGGGGAGAGGCTTTCGATAAAATATTTGGTAGTAATACCATCGACATCAGACCACAGGGGTCGGCAGAAGTTAGTTTTGGAATTGCCAGCAACAGAAGAGATGATCCGTCGCTGGATGTAAGGCAGCGTAGGACAACAAATTTCGATTTTAACGAGAAAATACAAATGAACGTGATTGCCAAAATTGGTGATAAAATTGAGTTCAAAGCAAACTATAATACCGAATCTTCCTTCGATTTTGAAAACACTCTCAAATTAAAATATGAAGGAAAAGAGGACGAAATAATTAAGTTAATTGAAGCCGGTAATGTTAGTTTACCACTAAACTCAACATTGATATCAGGTAGTCAGAGTTTATTTGGAGTAAAAACAGAATTGCAATTTGGAAAAACCCGTGTTACGGCAGTCTTTTCACAGCAACAAAGTGAAACGCAAAACATTACCGTTCAGGGAGGTGCTCAGCAGAATGAATTTCAACTTACAGCCCTTGATTATGAAGCCAATAAGCACTTCTTCCTGTCGCAGGCTTTTAGAGATAATTATGAACAGGCAATTGCCAGTTTACCGGTAATAACTTCTGATATAAATATCACAAAAGTTGAAGTTTGGGTAACCAACATTGGAGCTGCAACTCAGGAAAACAGAAATATTATTGCATTTACCGACCTCGGTGAAGGCGATAAGCAAAAGATATTCAATCAGTACATAAACCCTCGTACCAACGGAAATATTCCTTCAAATAAGTCGAACGACCTGCTTGCCCGACTAGATACGGCAAGGGTAAGAAATATAAACGAGGTTACCAATTATCTTACCGGCGACCCACTTGGTTTGGGAAAAAACAGTTATTTCGTGCCTGGTGAAGATTTTGTAAAACTTGAGAATGCCAGAAAACTTAAGGAGTCGGAATATACCATAAACAGTAAGTTAGGTTTTATTTCGCTAAACACTTCCATTAGTCCCGATCAGGTGTTGGCCGTTGCTGTTCAATATCAGATTATTGGTAAAGATGGTGTTTATCAAATTGGAGAATTTTCCGATCAGGGAGTGGCTGCTCCAAAAAGTTTGGTTGTAAAATTGCTCAAAAGTAACAGCCTCAACGTTAAGATGCCAATGTGGGATTTGATGATGAAAAACGTTTATGCTATTGGAGCTTATCAGGTGCAAAAGGATAATTTCATTTTCAATATTCTTTATTCAGGGGATAATCAGGGTGTGCCAACCGGATACTTTATGGAAGGAAATGACGAAACCAGAGGAGTTCCCTTGATTCATGTTTTTGATGTGGATAATCTGGATAATCAGTTAAATCCCGTTCCCGGTGGTGATGGTGTTTTCGACTTTATTGATGGAGCGGCAACCACCGGAGGAACATTCCAGGCGAATAACGGGCGATTGTTTTTTACTCATCTGGAACCTTTCGGTTCGTATTTGAGAGATTCGGTATTTAAAGATAATCCTGAACTGGCCGATCGTTATGCCTACGACTCTCTCTACACTATGACCAAAACTGCTGCCGAGCAGTATCCCGATAAAAATAAGTTTATACTCGAAGGATATTATAGTTCTTCTTCAGGTTCCGATATTAGTTTGAATGCTCTTAATGTTCCGCAAGGCTCGGTAAAAGTAACTGCCGGCGGATCACCTCTTACCGAAAATGTTGATTATACCGTTGATTATACCTTGGGAAGAGTTAAAATTATTAACGAAGGGGTTCTAAATTCTGGTGTGCCAATTAATGTATCTCTCGAAAGTAATTCCATGTTCAACGTTCAGCAAAAGCGAATGATGGGAATTCATGTTGACCATGAAGTAAATAAGGATTTTCGTATTGGTGGTACCCTGATGAATTTACATGAGAGGCCTCTTACACAGAAAGTTAACTATGGCGACGACCCCATTTCGAATACCATTTGGGGACTCGATTTTAGTTATGGTGTAGAATCCAGATGGCTTACAAATTTGGTGAATAAATTACCCGGAATTTCCAGTAACCAGATTTCAAAAATTAATGTTGACGGAGAGTTTGCTCAGTTTATTCCCGGACACTCCAAGGCTGTGGGAAAAACCGGAACTTCCTATATCGATGATTTCGAAGGAGCAAAATCTTCCATCGACCTGAAACATATCGGATCATGGTTTTTGGCAAGTACGCCCCAGGGACAAACAACGGATTTATTCCCTGAAGCAAGACCAAATACAGGTTTGCAATATGGTATGAACCGTGCTAAATTCGCCTGGTATATTATCGACCCATTATTTTATGATGCAAGTGGAAGTTTAAGACCTTCAAATATTGATAAAAACGAAATTTCAAAAAATTCTACACGTCAGGTATTGGAAACAGAAGTATTTCCTAACAAAGATATTCCCAATGGAACACCTACAAATATTCCGGTATTAAACCTTAGTTTTTATCCAGAAGAAAGAGGCCCTTACAATTATGATGTAGCCCCTTCACAATACACCGCCGGTGTTAATAATGATGGAACTTTGGCTAAGCCAGAAAGCAGATGGGGTGGTATAATGCGTAGAATTGAGTCATCCGACTTTGAAGCAGCAAATATAGAGTATATTGAGTTTTGGATGATGGATCCATTCTCTGATGATGACGATAATAGTGGTAAATTATTTATTAACCTAGGGGAAGTGTCGGAAGATATTTTACGTGATGGAAGGAAGAGTTACGAAAACGGATTACCCATCGATGCCAATGTAAAAGATGTGGATACCACCATTTGGGGAAGAGTGCCTACCCTACAAGCACTAGTGGAATCATTTAGTAATGGTACAGGCTCGAGAGCATATCAGGATGTTGGTTATGAAGGCCTTGATGATGAGGATGAAAAATCATTTCGTAGTGATTATCTGGATGTTTTACGATCTTATGTTGATCCTAATACCTACCTCGAAGCAGAAGATGACCCTTCATCTGATAACTTCCACTATTTCAGAGGTGCCGACTACGATATAGATGGTAAGTATGCGAGTATACTCGAAAGGTATAAAAAGTATAATGGTCCGGATGGAAACTCGCCTACGGATGATATAAACCCTGAAAATTACCCTACGTCAGGAACTAACCTGCCAAATATTGAGGACATCAACAGAGATAATACACTCAGTGAAGCCGAAAGATATTATCAATATGAAATTGAACTCGATCCCGATAAAATGGAGGTGGGACAGAATTATATTACCGACGTACGTCAGGCAAATAATGTTCCTCTTCCAAATGGTGATGTGGCAAATGTAAACTGGTATCAGTTTAAAATACCTGTTCAAAACCCTGATAAAGTTATCGGTAGCATTAGCGATTTCCGATCAATAAGGTTTATGAGGGTGTTTATGAAGGATTTCAAAAAGCCTATCGTAACCCGTTTTGCAACCTTTGAACTTGTGAGAGGTGAGTGGAGAAGATATCAGCATTCATTATTGGGTCAGGGAGAATATGTTCCCGGCGATGAAACATCAGATTCAAAATTTACAGTTTCCACAGTTAATATAGAAGAGAATGGTAACAGAGAACCCATACCTTATACTATCCCTCCGGGAATTGATAGAGAGGTTAACTTTGGAACCACAAATTATGTTCGTCAGAACGAACAATCACTGGAGTTAACTGTTGATAATCTGATCGACGGAGATGCAAAAGGAGTTTATAAAACAACAGATTTCGATTTCCGTCAGTACAAAAAAATTCAAATGTATATTCATGCTGAAAAATTGCTTTCAACAGATGATCCGGAATATGGTGATTTAACAGCCTTTGTAAGAATTGGTTCCGACTTTACTCATAACTATTACGAATACGAAATACCATTACAATATACCGAGTGGGGTGTAAATAACCCTGAACTCATCTGGCCTGAAGCCAACAGAATGGAAATTATTTTGGATGAATTGGTACAGGTAAAGCAAAACAGAAATGTTGCTATGCGCGATCCTAATTCTACAATTCGACTTGATAAGCCATATACCGAACCAGTTGGTATTGCCAAAGTAAGTGTTGTGGGTAGTCCCAGTGTGAGCGATGTAAAAGGAATATTATTGGGGGTTAGAAATCCCAAGCGCTTAGGTGCAAATTCATCGGATGATGGTGAGGCAAAAAGTGCTGTTATCTGGCTTGATGAATTGCGACTTACCGATTTTAATAAAACTCCGGGCTGGGCAGCAATAGGTAGGGTAGATGCAACTCTTGCCGACCTTGGTCGTGTTGCTTTCAATGCATCTCATACTTCAGCAGGTTTTGGAAGTATAGAGAAGAAATTATCGGAAATTCCACAGGAAAGTGTTACTAATTATTTGGTTTCTGCCGATATTGATGCAGGAAAATTCTTTGGTGAAAAAGCCGGTGTAAAAATACCTGTACATGTGGATCATGGAGTAAGCAAAATAACCCCTAAGTTTAATCCGCTCGATCCTGATATTGAACTCAAAGACGATTTAAACACCTATATTTCTGAAAAGGAACGCGACTCTGTAAAGGATATTACAAATGATATAACCAAAAGGACAAATATCAATTTCATGAATGTTCGAAAAGAGCGTAAGAGCACCAAAAAGAAAAACAATATTTATGATATTGAGAACTTTGATGCTTCCTTTGCCTATTCCCATAATCTTCATAGAAATATTGATATAGAGTACGATGAACAAAAAGTGTATAGGGGAGGATTAGGATATAACTTTAACAGTCGTCCAAAAAATTATAAGCCATTCAGTAAAGCCAAATCTCTTAAATCCGACTGGTTTAAACTTATAAAAGACTTCAACTTTTATGTTATTCCAAAGGTTCTCTCTGTGAGATTCGATATGAACAGGGATATTACTTCCCGACTCGACAGGGATAAAAGTTTTGGCGATATCATCACTTATCCACGATATAACAGGGTGTGGAACTGGAATAGAAATTACGATTTTAAATATGATTTCTCCCGTTCGTTAAATGTTGAATATAGCGCCGGTGCCAATGCCTATATTGAAGAGCCTACAATTTATCCCGACAAGGGAACCGAGGAATGGCAGAAATATAAAGAAGAAGTATGGAGAGAAGTTCTTAGTTTTGGAACGACTCAGAATTTTAACCAAAGCGTTAAACTAACTTATAACCTGCCTTTAAGAAAACTTCCTCTTACCGACTGGATGAAGCTGGCAGCAAGTTATCAGGGATTATATTCATGGGCAGCATCACCAAAATCAGTACAGGAAAGATTTGGAAATACCATTGAAAATTCAAACTCAAAACAACTTAATGGTTCTGCTGATTTTCAGGATCTTTACAATAAAATACCTTATTTAAAGGAACTTGATCGTTCGAGTAATACACGGCAAAGGCCAACATCGGCAAGCCAAAGAGGTGGCCCGCAACCTCTTCAGCCCGAGGAAGATACAACTAATCAAAAACCAAAAATTAATTATGCCAAAATTATTGGTGAAGGCTTTATAAAGATGTTGTTGTCGGTTAAAAAACTATCAGTTAACTACAGCGAAAATAATGGTACGGTTTTACCGGGATTTAAGCCTTTACCTGATTTATTGGGAATGAATTTCCAACAAACAGCACCGGGCTGGGGATTTGTATTTGGTAGTCAGAAAGACATTAGAGCCGATGCTTCAAATAATGGCTGGATAACGAGTGATACGGCTTTAAACAATCCGTATATACTTAAACATACAACTTCGCTTTCATATAAAATAAATACCGATTTCCTCGGATTGTTTAAAATCGACTTTAATGCTGACAGAGTATATGCGAGAAGTTATCAGTCGTATTATCGATACAATAAAAATGAGGATGATTTCATAGAGTATACACCAATGGAATCAGGAAACTTTAGTATTTCCTACTCCATGATTAAAACGTCATTTGTAAAAGCAAATGACGATGATACCTCTCCGGTATTTGAAAAATTTAGAGAAAACCGATTAACGGTTGCGGAACGTCTGGCCCGTGAAAATAATGCCTGGTCAGGAAAATATGTTTATGACTCACTTGCCGGAATGAATTTCCCCGAAGGATATGGATCAAATTCTCAACAGGTATTATACTATTCTTTCCTATCAGCATATAGTGGAAAGAGTAGTGAAACAGTTAAAATTAATGATCCTTTCCCCAGTTTTCCGATTCCAAACTGGAAGCTTAGTTTTAATGGTTTAACGAAAATAAATTTCATAGGTAAACTCTTCAGAAGTTTCAGCATTAATCATGGTTATCGCTCAATGTTAAGTATAAATTCATGGCAAAGCAATGTGTTATACAACCCCGATAGTACCAGCAATACTTATGAAAGCACTTCAAATTATATTACCCCTTATGATGTGGGAGTTGTATCGATAATTGAACAGTTTAGCCCATTAATTGGTGTAGACTTTACCATGCATAACAGTTTGAATGCCCGGGTTGAATATAAGAAATCAAGAAATATTTCCATGAGTTTTGTCAACAACCAAATGACAGAAATAGTTGGTAATGAAATAGTTGTTGGTTTGGGGTATAGATGGAAAGGGCTTAAGTTCTCAATGGGTTCCATATCGGGAAGTGGAAAAAGGTCGAATTTCAATAGCGATCTTAACCTAAAACTGGATTTTGGAATACGTGATAATAAAACAACACTTAGAAGGATAGACGAAGAGAATAATCAGGTTTCAGCAGGATCGAAGCAATACACATTAAACTTTTCGGCCGATTATATGCTAAGTCAGAGTTTGCAGTTCAGAGCCTATTTTAACTGGACAAGCAACAATCCTTATGTATCTTCACAATATCCGAACGCTACTACCAATGGTGGATTTACACTAAGGTTTAACTTAGCGCAATAGTTTTTATTGGGTTTACAATTATCATATCTATTTTTAATAATTATAAAATACTAATAATAGAATTTGGCTTAAAAAAAAAGAATAATTTTGACAAAATTTTAAAATTAATATAATGAATATACCTGAAAATTTATTTTACACTAAAGATCACGAGTGGTTAAAACTTGATGGAGATATTGCAACAGTTGGTATTACCGATTTTGCTCAAAAAGAACTTGGCGACATTGTTTTTGTTGATGTTGATACAGTAGATGAGGAATTGGATGTAGAAGAGGCTTTTGGTACTATCGAAGCAGTAAAAACCGTATCGGATATGTTTATGCCAGTTTCGGGAACAGTAGTTGAGTTGAACGAAGAACTCGACGATCAGCCTGAATTGATTAATAAGGATCCTTATGGAAAAGGATGGATTATCAAAATTAAACTTGCTGATACTTCCGACCTTGACAATATGCTTAAGGCAGAACAATACAAAGAGTTAATTTAGTTTTGGGCTTAAAAAGACTTTGGCCTTCTATTGTTTGGGCACTTTTTATTCTGTTATTAACAGGAATACCTGGTAATTTTGTGCCCAAGACAATTAGTTTTCTTGATTGGGCTTCACCTGACAAGGTAGTTCATTTTATACTTTTTGGAGGGCAGACATTTTTAATACTTTATGCTTATCGCGATAAGTTAAATGATAAAAGAAATCGATTAAGACTTGCACTTATCGCAATAGTAATAGGTGTTGTTTACGGCTTGATTACAGAAATATTGCAAGCCTATGTATTCATAGGTCGTGATGGAAATGTTTTTGATTTTATTGCCGATTTACTTGGAGCACTACTTGGATTTTTGGCATTCTATTTGCTGTATATAAAAAAAACGAATCGGAATTATGTTGATAAGGATTAATTGCCTATTTTAGCAGCCGATTAATAAAATATTTAATCATGGAACCAAAAAAATACAAAAAGGCCGATTTAGAAGGCAAAAAGACTTACTTCTTTGAGGTAGGGCTTATTATTGCCTTATTGGTAGTGTTTGCTGCGTTCGAATACAAATCATACGATAAGCAAACTATCGACCTGCAGCAAAGGGCTGTTGACGATACCCCGGAAGAGATTATTCCAATTACAGAACACAAACCACCACCACCACCACCACCACCACCAAAACAGGTGACTCAAATTAAAATTGTTGAGGATGACGTGGAGGTTGAAGATGAAATTGAAATCGACGTGGAAGCCGACGACGAAACAGTTGTTGAATATGTTCCTGTTGAAGAAGAAGAAGAGATTGTGGAAGCCGAAATATTTACAGTCGTTGAATCCATGCCTGAATTTCCGGGCGGTACCGGCGAATTGTATAAATATCTTGGTAACAGCATTAAATACCCCCCACTGGCAAAGGAAAGTGGAATTCAGGGAAGAGTTTTCGTGAACTTCGTTGTTGAACCGAATGGAAGTATTTCAAACGTAAAAGTTCTCCGTGGAATCGGAGGAGGCTGTGACGAAGAAGCTGTTAGAGTTGTTGAAAATATGCCTTCATGGAAACCGGGAAAACAAAGAGGTAAAGCCGTGAGGGTTTCTTATAACCTTCCTATCAAGTTTACATTACAATAAATAACCTTGAAAATTATATATATATGACGTCTCATTTGGCCTTTGGCTGGATGAGACGTCTCTTTTTATGGCATAATGTTTGGAATATGTTATAAAAAGAATCCGCTTATGGTTTAAAGATTTACTCTGTTATAGTTTTCGGGCTGATAAAAAAGCCCATAGTATAAATCTTTAAAACCATTTATTATGATTATTAGAAAAAATCCCAAAACAGATCTTGAAAACAAACGAAGTATATTTTTGCTAATCGGCTTCGTTGTGAGTTTACTAATTGTAATTGCTGCCTTTGAGTACAGAACTTACGATTATCATCGGACAATTGATTTCAAAATCAGAGAAACACATTACGAACAGGAAGATGTTGAAATTACAACTCAAAAGCCGCCTGAGGTAGAATTACCGGAGATTATAAAAAGGGCGCCAATTAAAATTGTTGATGACAATGATGATGTAAAAGAAGAACTAATTATTGATGCTTCAGATAATAGTCCCGTAGAGCCTCTTTTTTTACCAGACATGATCGAGGAACCTGAAGTTCCGGATGATACTATTTTTGATAATGTGGAAGTACAACCCGAATTCCCCGGTGGATATTCTGCATTCTTAAATTATTTGTCAAATGCCATAAAATATCCCAGACCTGCTTTGGAAGGTGGTATTACAGGAACAGTATATATTCAGTTTATACTCGAAAAAGACGGAACACCAACCGATCTTAAAGTTCTTAGAGGTGTTGCTGGCGGTTGTACAGAAGAAGCCGTAAAAGCCATCGAAAATATGCCCGCATGGAAACCAGCCTTGCAAAATATGAAACCCGTTAGATATAAGTTTTATATTCCGGTGAAGTTTACTTTGAGATAAGGAAGGTCGAATAGTCGAAAAGTCAAATGGTCAAATGGTTAAATTTGGTTAAGTAAGTAGATGGAATTTGTAAATAGTCGATAAAATCTTCAATAACTTATATTTTTTTTAAAACGTATTGAGACTATTCGACTATTCGACTCTTTGACCATTCGACTTTTTATTCCTTATGAAAGTTTCTATAAACAACCTCCGCCTTGGATTTGCCAACAACTTTCGCCAGTTCTTCCAGACTCGTGTCTTTAATCTTCTTTACAGATTTGAATTTTCTCAATAGTTTTTGGGCAGTATTGTATCCAATGCCTTCAATATTAGTAAGTTCTGACTTTAGCGTTCCCTTATCCCGCCTTGAGCGATGATGGGTTATTCCAAAACGATGTGCTTCATCACGCAGGTGTTGGATAACTTTTAATGTTTCTCCTGTTTTATTTAAATATAGCGGAATGGAATCATTGGGATAATAAATCTCTTCCAGCCTTTTGGCTATGCCAATAACCGTTATTTTTCCAAAAAGGTTTAACTTTTTCAAACTGCTTACGGCAGAAGATAATTGCCCCTTTCCACCATCCACAATTATCAGGTTTGGAAGTGGCTTTTCCTCTTTTTGCAAACGTGAATATCTTCTGTAAATAACTTCCTCCATAGAGGCATAATCATTGGGACCTTCAACAGTTTTAATATTGAAATGACGATATTCCTTCTTGTTGGGCTTGGCACCTTTAAACTGAACCATGGCTGCCACCGGATAATCTCCCTGGAAATTTGAATTGTCGAAGCATTCGATAATTTCCGGTTCAACCGGCATTCGCAAATCTTCTTTCATGGTTTTTAAAATGCGTTTTTTATGCCTGTCGGGATCGGTTAAGTCGCGTTGCTTCTGTAATTCCATTTTATAATGCATTGCATTGCGTTTACTCAAATCCAAAAGCATTTTTTTATCGCCCCGCAATGGTACAGTAACCTTTAATTCTTTGAGTTCGGTATCGGGTTTAAAGGGAAGGATAATTTCATCCGATTCACTTTTAAATCTCTCCCTAAACTGCATTATAGCAAATAAGAGTATGTCGTTTAAACTTTCCTCTATCTTTGGTTTTACTTCAACGGTATGGGCCTGAACTATACCACCATTCACAACTTTCAAATAGTTCACATAAGCCTTCGAATCGCCTTCAACTATAGAAACAACATCCACATTATTAATTTTAGGATTAACAATGGTTGATTTACTCTTATAATTCTCCAATAATTTGAGTTGCTCTTTTACCGCCTGTGCTTTTTCGAATTCCATATTTTCGGCAAAGCCATGCATAAGTTTCTTTAAATCAGCAATTAAGCCATGAATGTTACCTTTAATAAGATTGCGTGCCTGCGAAATTATTTCGTCATACTCTTCTTCGGTTTGCAAACTAATACATGGAGCCATACAATTGCCAATATGATATTCCAGGCAAGGTTTATAGTTTTTTTTGGCTATAGCCGAAGGGTTCAGATTTAAATTGCAGGTTCTTATGGGATAGAGTTGTTTAATAATATCCAACAAGGTTTTCATCATCCTCACCGAAGCGTAAGGTCCAAAGTATTCCGATTTTTTATCAGTAATATGCCTTGTGGGAAATATCCTTGGAAAATGCTCATTTTTAATGCAAATCCAGGGGAAACTTTTGTCGTCTTTTAACTGGATATTGTATTTGGGCTGGTACTTTTTTATGAGGTTGTTTTCCAATAGCAAAGCATCGTATTCACTCTCGGTAACAATAAATTTTATGTCTGCAATTTTTCTTACCAGCAGTTTTAATTTGCCCTGCTGATGGTTTTTATTGAAATAACTGCTAACCCTCTTTTTTAGGTTTTTTGCCTTTCCTACATAAATTATTTTCTCTTCGGAGTTGAAATACTCATATACCCCCGGTTTGCCGGGAAGCGATCGTAAGATTAACTTAATTTGCTCTGATGTATTTAAATCCGACACTAATTTTTTTTCAAAAATAGTAAAAGTTAAATTGAAAGATTCGTACTGCCAAATACATAGTCAAAAAAAATCAGAGATATTCTGAAACCAGATTAGTAAGTTCCACAAAATTGGCAACACTGAGTTGCTCGGCCCTTTCAGAAATAAGTGCATGCTTTGGTAAAGGCTTACTGCAAATAAATTTCATATTGTTGTTTATGGTTTTCCTTCGGTGATGAAATGCTGCCTTCACTACTCTTTTAAAAAGTTGCTCATCACAATCCAGTTTAGTGGTGTTATTTCTTGTAAGTTTAATAACTGCAGATTTTACTTTTGGTGGAGGAATAAAAACATTTTCATTTACGGTAAAACAATACTCTATATCGTACCATGCTTGTAGTAAAACACTTAATATGCCATAGGTTTTATTTCCCGGAGGAGAGGCCAGCCTTTCGGCAACTTCCTTCTGTATCATACCCACAACTTCCGGTACTAAATTCCTGTAATCCAGTGTTTTGAAGAATATTTGTGATGATATATTGTAAGGAAAATTTCCTATTACAGCAAATTTATCTTCAAAAATTTCCCTTAGATCCATTTTTAAAAAATCGGCCTCGATAATTGTTAATCTGGGATCATGAAAATTTTCATGAAGATATTCAACTGATTCATTATCAATTTCAATAAGCTTCAGGTTTTTGATATTGCCTTGTTCTAATAACGGCCTGGTTAAAACACCTGTTCCGGGACCTATTTCACATACTTTTTCAAAATCACCGCTCAAACAATTGGCAATGTTGAATGCAATGTTATTATCGGCTAAAAAATGCTGCCCCAAATGTTTTTTTGGTCGTACCATTATAATTGGTTTATTTGTTTCTTTTGGCCTTATAATCCTTTTTTGTTGCTGTGGAGACGCAATTAATTGCGTCTCTGCGGCAAATTATCATTTTTCAATTCCCTGTATTTCAATCTTGCCTCACCCGAATAAACACTGTCGGGATAATCTTTTAATAATTTTAAATACAGTTCTATTGCCTTATCGGGATTATTCAGTTTCAATCGGTTTATTTCTGCCTCTTCAAAAAGGGCATTATCGGCTTTTACACTATTTGGATATGTGTTTATCAACATGCTATAAAGCGAATCGGATGTCTCATAATCCCCACTTTGTGCCATCACCTTTGCCAGTTTATAATACGCATATTCGGTGCTGGTTTCGTTAACCGGAAAATCCAGAATTTTCTGTAAATAGATCTTTGCCGTATCATATTGATTGCGGTATGCAAATAAATCTGCTTTTGCAAAAAGTTTCAGGCTATAGCCCAAAGTATCCTGCTCAAGAATTTTCTTAATAAACAAACTTAACTCAATAGCATCGTTGGAAATTAATTTAGAGGTTGCCGATTTTAACACATCCAAACGTGTTAACGACCAGTTGAATTCGCCGGCATAATAAAACAATTTTGCATTTCTGAATTTGGCCTCATGGCCGATGGTTTCATGTTTCATATCGCCTTCTATCTGCGAATACAAAAGCGAAGCATCCCAAATTTTATCCTGTAAAACCAATATGTCGGCCAATAAAAGTTTCAGTTTACTTAAATCCTCAAGATTTGAATATTTTATTTGCAATGCAGGTTCCAGTAATTTTTTGGCTCCTTCGTAATCGCCAAGTTTAAAGGCTGTTAAGTATGCCAATAATCGGGTAATGTCAGATGTTTGAGTGTTTACCCCAACTTTTTCCAGGGCTTTTTCGCCTGTCTTTTGGAGTTTCTTCCAGACTTTAATATCGATATTATTTTCGTCAATTTCCTTTTCTACCAAAGCCTCATAATAGCCATTAAAACTTTCAATGTAAAAAGCCCCGTTTTTATGGTTGTCGATTAAATACTTATAGGCTTTTGCTGATGATTCATAATCCTTATTGGAAAGAGAAATTTCTGCCACTTCCAGAAGGTATCCTTCAGCATTTCCAAACCTTCTGTCGAGAGCCGCAGCTTGAATATAAGCCATATCAAAATCTTTATTTTGCATGGAATACCAAAGCAGAAATTCAGCAAATAATTCATTATCAGGGAAATCACGGGTTTTTAATATCAACTCTTCCTTTAATGTTTTATTAAAATTATCGTTCACATCAAAACGTAAAATGGTTTGAATACGGTTTTTTATCAATTGTAAATCCTGGGGATTAGTTTCCAGATGATTCAGATAATATTCAAACATCTTATCATAATCACCTGTAAGCTGATAGGCATTTGCCAACTCCAATTCGTAGGAACCTTCATTGTTTTGGGCTGCAGTTTTATAAACGGTAACGGCTGTTCCGTAAAACCCTCTCATCTGCAAAGCAGAAGCCAGTTCTCTTACCTGAACCATATTGTCGGGTATATCTTTGGTGATTTTGTCGAGTGTTGAGATAGCCTTTCGTTTATTACCTTCCAAATTGTAAACATAGGCCAAATCCACTTTATAACGAATTTTACCGCTTCTCTTATTTTGCCTCTTGGCGAGTTTTTCTGCCTCTTTAAAATTATTCAGTTTAACAAGGCAGTTGAAATAATAATTATAGTAGTAGTGAGCCGGGTTATTTTCATAAATCTGAGCAAAAAGTGCTGCAGCTTTTTCATACTCACCATTTCTGTAATAACTAACGGCAAGACGTTCATCGGCATTATTTCTTGCCTGATTTGGTCGGCTCCTCTGAAGTTGTATATTTTTTAATTGCTGAGCAAACACTTCTTCCCCATAGGGAGATAAAAATATTGCTAAACAAAAAACTATATATTTAATTAACTTCAAAATTATTTGTGTTTTAAACTGTCAATCAATCTATTAAACTCAGAATTCGATTTATTAAATTTTACTTTAAATTTTAAAAGCCCTGCATGATAAATTTCTATTTTATTGGAAATTCTTTCAACGGCCTTTTTCTCAATAGTAAAATTATTTTCAAATTCTTTCTCATCAAGATAGCCATTTGCAACATCCGACTTTAAATTTATGAGTTGCAATTTACAAAAATCCAGGTCTTCACCTAAAACAGACCTTGCTTTCATAAACTCTTTTAATGCCTCTTTTAGTATTTTGTAATTGGCAAAAACCGGCAGACTATCATTTATATTTAACTTTTTTAACTTTTCGATATTTTTATTTATTTCCTCAAAACTATCCTGCATCCATATTGTGTCCATTTCATGGAATGATGCTTTTGAAATTTCTAAAACTTCTTCAAGTTCGGCGACCCTGGCTTCCGGCGATTTCCAACTTAAAGAACCACATGATGAAAATAAAAAGAGAAAAGTAACAAAAGTTAATCTCCGCATTATTAATTTATTATATCGAAGCCGGTATAAGGAATCAATGCTTTTGGAATTTTTATTCCTTCAGCAGTTTGATTATTTTCCAGCAAGGCAGCAACAATTCGTGGCAAAGCCAAAGCACTTCCGTTAAGTGTGTGTGCCAATTGTGTTTTGCCATCCTTATTTTTATAGCGCAACATCATACGGTTTGCCTGAAAACTTTCGAAGTTGGAAACCGAACTAACTTCCAGCCATCTTTCCTGTGCTGCCGAATAAACTTCGAAGTCGAAGGTAAGGGCAGAAGCAAAACTAATGTCTCCGCCACAAAGGCGCAAAATACGGAAAGGTAATTCCAGTTTTCTCAATAAATTGGAAACATGATCTTTCATTTCTTCCAGAGTATCATATGATTTTTCCGGACTTTGAATTTGCACAATCTCAACTTTATCAAACTGATGCAATCTGTTTAAGCCTCTCACATCTTTACCATAAGATCCTGCCTCACGACGGAAGCAGTTGGAATAAGCCACGTTTTTTATGGGGAAATCCTCCTCTTTCTGAATGGTATTTCTATAAATATTTGTGATTGGAACCTCTGCAGTAGGAATTAAATACAAATTATCTTCAGTTGCATGATACATTTGTCCTTCCTTATCGGGAAGTTGTCCGGTACCATATCCGGAAGCCTCGTTAACCATTAATGGCGGCTGGTATTCCAGATATCCGTTATTTATTGCTTCGTCGAGGAAGAAATTTATGAGCGCCCTTTGCAATCGCGCTCCTTTTCCGCGATAGAAAGGAAAGCCCGCTCCTGTAACTTTGCTTCCCAAATCGAAATCTATAATTTGATATTTGTCGGTAAGTTCCCAATGAGGAAGTTTACCATCGTTTAATTGCGGAAGTTCTCCTTCTTCATAAGTTATTTCGTTATCAGTTTCTGCCTTTCCTTTTGGTACTGAAGGATGCGGAAGGTTAGGAATTTCGAGCAATATTTTCTCAACATCTTTCTCTGCATCAGTCATTTGCTGTTCCAGTTCTTTGGCTTTGGCTTTCAGTTCGGTGGATTTATTTCTGGCCTCTTCGGCTTTATCTTTTTGCCCTGACTTAAAAAACTGACCAATTTCTTTCGACAATTGTTTATTAACAGCAAGTGTATCGTCCAGTTGTTTTTGAGCAGTTCTTCTAATCTCATCTGCATTAAGCAAATCATCAATTAACTTAGCAGCATCAAAATTCTTTATTTTAAGGCGATCAACAACTTCCTGTTTATTGTCGCGTATGTATTTTAGTTGGAGCATATTCTAATATTATTCCTGAAAATTAATTTGCAAATATACATAATCGGTAAAAGCTTTTAATTATGGTTTGGATATTAAATAGGCAAAAAAAATCCCGATTCGCCATAGGCAAACCGGGATATAGATCAATCAATATTTTTATTAGTTATTTTCCACTTCCGGAGTAATAACACTAACATATGATTTGTTATTTTTTCTTTTTTGGAATTCAACTATGCCATCGGTTAAGGCAAATAGAGTATGGTCTTTTCCCATCCCTACGTTAACTCCCGGATTATGTGCTGTTCCCCTTTGGCGAACAATAATATTTCCTGCTATGGCGTTTTGACCGCCGTAAATTTTAACACCTAACCGTTTACTGTGTGATTCGCGTCCGTTATTGGAACTACCCGATGCTTTTTTATGAGCCATATCTTCTAGTTTTTATAGGGATTAAACTGTAATTTTTTCAATTTTTATTTTACTAAGATACTGACGGTGACCATTTGATTTTTGGTAACCTTTTCTTCTCTTCTTTTTGAAAACGGTAACTTTATCACCTTTCAAATGAGAAACTATCTTAGCATCTACATTGGCGCCTTCTATAACAGGAGTACCAACATTTACTTTTCCTTTGTTGTCGACTAACAACACTTTTTCAAACTTAACGTCAGCGCCAGGTTCGCCTTCCAATCGGTGTACAAACACTTCTTGTCCTTCCTGAACTTTAAACTGCTGACCAGCTATTTCTACGATTACGTACATTGTGTTTTAAATATTAAAATTAAAATGCCTCCATTTTTGGAGGTGCAAAAATAATAAAAAAAACTAATTAACAAACTTTTGTGAGTTTATTTTTTTCTTCTGCTAAAAAGTAGTTTCGAACTGATATTTAGATTTATACCCGGCTTTGCGTTTACCAAAAATACTCCAAACAATATAAGCATAAACCATAAAACATAGGAGAACTTAAACATTTCTCCGTCAAGTAATCCCCATGCAATGGCTACTACAGGTATTAAATAGGTTACCGAAGAAGCAAATACAGGACTGCTTAATTTTATTAATTTATTAAATGCTATCAGGGCTAAACCCGTTCCAACAATAGATAATATTGATAAATATCCCAGGCCTTTAATTTTTTCCGGCACAGAAATTATTTCCGGAACAGTATCCATAAATAATAGTGTGAACATAAATAAAGGAAATCCCACCAGGAAAAAAGTAAGAACTGTTATACTTAAGGAGTCGAGATCTTTTAAATGCACCTTTATTATATTAACATTGGTGGCATAACAAATGGTGGCAATAATAACCAGAGTTGAATATTTAAAGTTTATATCGAATCCGCCTCCGCTGTTTGCCATTATTAATCCAACTGCACCTGTAAGTCCTATTAAAACTCCTAAAATATTATACCATCTTGTTTTTAGTTTGAAAAATGCTATTCCTATAATTAAGGTGAATAAAGGTGTTAATGAGTTTAATGTTCCTGCCAGTGAACTGCCTATATGTGTTTGGGCAGTAGCAAATAACCAAGATGGCATTACACTTCCTATAATTCCTGCGATAAAAAGTATTAATCCTGTTTTAAAATTTATTTTTTTAATTTTTACAAAAACCAATGGCGACAGGAATAAAAAGGTAATTACTATTCGCAATACTCCGACCTCATCGGAAGAAAAGTACAATAGCGACCTCTTTATGAGAATGAACGAACTTCCCCATGTGAGCACTAATGCAAATAATATTAACCAACTTATGGCACCTTTCATTTTTTTTCTTTAGTTATTGGACATTAGTTATTAGTCATTAGTCATTAGTCATTGGTCATTGGTCATTGGTCATTGCCTGCCTGCCGGCGAGGCAGGGTCATTGGTTATTGGTCATTGGTTGGTCATTTTCGCAACTCGTAAAGCCCGCAACTCATAACTCACAACTCACAACTCATAACTCATAACTCATAACTCCCTCTCGGCAAATGTATAAGAATTAGAATTAAAAGGGGTTTATTTTTTTTAAAAGAAATTAAATTAATTACACATAAATATCTATATCTGAAATTTATAATTAATTTTGTGAAAGATAAAAACCAGATTTTTCGAATTTTACATATCTTTGTGGGTTAAACGCATCTCAAAAAAAGATTTTATCGATAATGATAGATGAAAATAAATTAATTGAGGGAATAAATAGCGGCGATAAACTTGTCTTCGAAGAGGTTTATCGTGAATATTATATTCCTTTGTGTTATTATTGTTTGAGGTATGTTGAAACATTGGAAGATTCTGAAGAAATTGTTCAGGATTTATTTGTAAAAATCTGGGAAAGAAGAACGGAACTGGAAATAAATACTTCAATAAAAGCCTATTTATACCGAAGTGTTCAGAATTATGCACTTAACTTTTTGAGTAAGAAAAAAACTCAGGATAGATATTTGATGATTCATTCACGTCAAATACATGATGATTTTGATAGCGACAGTAATGAATTAATTGAAGAGGAATTGCGTTTACTATTAAAACATGCAATATTGAAGTTGCCGGAAAAAAGGCGCAGGATATTTGAATTAAGCAGATTTGACGGAATGAAATATTCAAGTATTGCTGAAAAATTAAGCATTTCGGTAAAAACCGTTGAATCGCAAATGACTAAAGCACTAAAATATTTAAGAGTTGTGCTAAAAGATTATACCCCAATTATTGTTTTTATCATGTTAATGAGCAATAAATTTTAGAGATTAATAAAAAAAAGCAAAAAAAAGATATTTAAAAAGTAAGGGTAAAACCAAGTTTAACTGTCTAAGCGTATAGACAATATAAAATGAATAAAGATTTTAACATACAGTTGTTAGTTTCATACCTAACCGGAAATTGTTCTAAAGAGGAGCAAAAGCAAGTTGAGGCATGGCTTTCAGAATCACCTGAAAACAAGGCGATATTGGAGGAATACCGCACTGTATGGGCAACTTCTGGTTTAAATGATAGTGCTTGTCTTATTAATATCGACAGAGCATGGAATGATTTTAAATCGAAAACAAACTTCGACCAAACAGAAGAAGTTGAAACAAAAAGATTTATTCCTGCCTACAAAAAAAGGTCCTTTGTTTATAAAGTAGCAAGTATTGCTGCCATGTTTATATTGGCAGTAAGTATGGTTTTTGTATTGAATAGTGAGAAAAAAACGCAAATGTTGAATTTTACTTCAACAGCAACCTCTTATCAAAATCCACTTGTTCTTTCCGACGGCACTAAAATTACTTTTAACGATCAGTCGAGCCTTGATTATCCTGAAAATTTTGAAGGAAACTTCAGAAAGGTAGATTTTCATGGAGAAGCTTTTTTCAATGTAAAAAGTAATCCTGAAAAACCAATGATAATTGCCACTGATAATGTAAGGGTAAAAATATTGGGTACCTCCTTTAATCTTCGCAATGAAGATAATTCTGACATTATAACTGTGCATCTTGAAGAAGGTAAAGTATTGTTTTATTCAGTAGATAATAAAGAGAATATATTACAACAAATAATTCTTTTGCCAGGTGAAGTTGGAGTTTATAATAAACAAACTGCAAGCATTTCAAAAGATAGATTTACTAACAGCAATTATAAGTCGTGGGAAACCGGAACTCTTGATTTCGTTAATGCCCCGCTTAATGAAGTTATTAAAACTTTAGAAAGAACTTACAATATTGAGGTTAGTGTTAATACTCCAATCGACTCTTATTTCCTAAGTGCACATTATAGCAACAAAAGCCCAAAAAGTATTTTTGATTCATTTGAAATGATTTTCGGTTTGAAAATCGAGCAAAATAACAGAAAAGTTAATATCAGTAAGTAAATCCTTTGATATTTTCATTCAGATACTAAAACCAAATTCTATTTCGTTTTCTTAGCATTTACACGGTGTTCGTCACATTAGTTTTTTTGTATTTTAGCTAAGCAAAATAGTACTGAATTATTTCTAATGAAAATTAAATTAAAACGAGTAGGTTTTTTCCTGATGAATAAAACATTAGCCACTGTATATTTGGTCAAATTCAATGTTTTGTTATTCATATTTCTAGCCTCCTTTAGTCTTAATCCGGCAGTAAGCCAAAACAGTGAAAATAACTTAGTAAACTTTTCTGTAAACAATATCCCAATCTCCTCTGCATTATATAAACTCTCACTTCAATGTGGATATGATATTTCGTATGATGCTTCCGATTCATCGCTTCAACAACTAATAAGCATTTCGGCTCAGAATGAACTCGCATTTGATATATATAGAAAACTTCTTCAAAACACTAGTCATTCCTTTAAACAAATAGATAATTTAATTGTAATTTTTAAACCTGATGATAAAGTTGAGGAAAGTTTGAATCCAGAAGATGAATCCAGAATTTTATTACCCATAGAAAATACTGTAATTCCTGATACTGTTTATGTGAACGATACAATTTTTCGAACGAAAACCGATACACTTTTAATAACTCAAATCGACACTTTAAGAATTGTAGATACAGTATTTATTGTAAAGCCGGGCAGAGATAAAATAAAACAGATAAAGAAAAATCAAAACGAATTAATCACCAGCAGAGTACCGAGAAAAAATGGCTGGGCGGGTGAAATTTTTATTTCACCAATGGCATCAACATTTTCTCTTAGTGAAGAGAACAGCCCCTTGAAATTTCGCAATTTTTCCATTGGTGCCGACCTTACTAAAATTATTGATAATCTTAATATATCAATTGGCCTTAAACTGAACCATTTTGCCGATAACTATAATAACGATTATTTAATTCAGGAAGGTGGATATTATCAAACTGATACAATTGACATTTATTATACAATTTTAGATTCCGATACATCCTGGTATTATGTTACCGACTCCAGTTGGCTACCTGTTGATAACCATCAGTATAACTATAATATTAAAAACAGAATAGGATATTTAGATGTTGGCCTATCGGCAACATATGATTTTTATAGTATCGGGAATGCCAGAATATTTGCCGGATTAGGATTAAATAGCGGGATTTTAATTTATAGGTCCGGAACTGCTATTAGAAATAAAGAAACAGAGCCCCAGGGAGTTAACTTTGCAGATTTGGAATTTAATAATATGGTTTATACTGCTCAGGCTAAACTGGGCATGAAGTATCAAATAAACAAAATTGTAGATTTTAAAACAGAACTCTTTTATTTCCAAAGTTTTGATAATGTTGTTTCTGATTTTCCTTACAATAACAAACTAAATGGTGTTGGATTGAAATTTGCTTTACTTTACTATTTCTAGTTCAAAAAATTTATGATTTTAAATACCGACTATATATTTAATAATAAGATAGTAACTACTGCCTGTAAGTCGGTAGCATTATTGATATTATTGAGCATATCGATTAGTCAGCTTAAAGCAGATATAATTCAGGTTGGTGGAATAGTTGGAAGCGATCAGCACTGGACTAGTGGTAATACCTATGTTGTAACTCAGGATTTGATAGTTACAAATAATTTGAATTTAATAATTGATGCAGGGGTTATAGTAAAAGTTGAATTTGGAAGAGGTATTATTATTGAAAATGCAAACTTGGAAGTAAATGGAGAATTTAATGATACAGTTTACTTTGCGCCGAATTATAACTTTCCGGGCTCAACCTGGTACTGGAAAGGTATTGAGATAAAGAATGTAAGTCAGGAAAATGACGTTACAATTGAATATGCAAGCATTTATAAAGCTGAAATTGCAATTAGTATCGAAAACAGCATTGGAGTTAATGTCAGAAATTCAAAGATTTTCAATAGCAGAAATAATGGCATTCAGTTGATGGGTACAAGTTCATCAAAAGTCAAGAATTGCAGAATAATGGATAGTTCTGTTGGAATAGAAATTTCTGCGGCAGTATTTGATGTATCTTCTGATAATATTATTAGTAATTGTTTTTTAAGTAATAAGAATTTTAATATTTATATTTTAAGAGAGGCTGGAGGTATTGTTAAACATAATAATATTACAAATAACATTATTAGTTCAGGATCTGCAGGAATTTGGATTGTAAATAATGGTATAAGCACAAGTTCGTTAAATACAATATCTGAGAATGTTATATTTAATAACCGGGAAGAACCCGGATATGGCATTTATATTGACTTTGATTCAACTCAAATAATAAATAATATTATATGGGATAATAATATCGCTCTGGATTTCGATGGAAAGGGAAAATATTCGATGGTATCAAACAATAGTTTCTATCAAAACAAAAGGACTATTATTATAGGTCAGAAGTCGGAAAGTAATATTTTTAAAAATAATACTCTGTCGGAGAATACCAGTGAGTATATAAAAATATGGGAAACTCAAAATGTTATTTTATCCGACAATAATATTTTGCATTATGGTGATTTGCAGAATATTGTAATAAATTTTACCGATTCTGACCTGGATATTTCAGAAAACTTTTGGGGAACTATTTCAGAGGAAAAAATAGATGATTTGATATATGATGGAGATGATAGTCCTTTATACGGTAAATTGAATTACTTACCTTTAAAGCCAAATATAGATACAGTTAGCCCGGTATCACCTGTTTTTAATGTAAAAAAACAAGTAGTTGATAACAGTTTAAAAATTTGTTGGAACTCAAACAAGGAAAGTGATTTAAAATCTTACAGGCTTTATTTTGGAGAATTTAAAGATTACAGTTTTTCAAGTTATATGGATAATATTACAGATACTGTTATTTATTTACCTCAAAACTTTGATATTGAAGATAATATAGCCATAACTGCCATCGATTCAATGGCTTCGAATATGTACCTTTTAAATGGTCATGAAAGCCCCTATGCTTTTGCAGTTGCTTATCCGTATGCCGGCACTGATACTACTATTTGTGATGATATAAATGCCTTTGATATAGTTGGTAGTTCTGTACCATTTGAGCATGAGTTATTATATTGGCAAACCAGTGGAGATGGTAATTTTAATAATATTAATTTAACAGCTCCTCAATACTATTTTGGTAATAATGACTTTGAAAATGGAGAAGTAACTCTAAGCATTAATGTATTAGCCAATGATGTAATTTATAAGGATAGTATAAAAATAATTATCCGTAAATATCCAATTGCTTTTGCAGGAAACGATACAATTATTTTAAGAGATGATAATTATTCTTGTATTAACTCTTATGCAGATAATTATGATAGTATTAACTGGCTTAGTTTGGGAGATGGTGTATTTGATACTATATCAAATGTTAATCCTGTTTATACTCCTGGTTTGAATGATAATCAAACAGGCGAAGTTTCTCTCTTACTAAATGCCTATTCCAGATGTGGAATAGAAACCGATACGATTAAAATAATAATTGAGCCTTATTATTCAATGCAAGGAATGCTTGTGGACAATATGCAACAGCCTTATCCGGGCAATGTTATTGCTATGCGAATGGATGAGGATCAAATAGCCAGAGCATATCAAATTCAAAGTGTTACCAGTGATGGATATTTTGAGTTTGCCAAACTTAGAGGGGGTAAGTATTATTTATATGGAGTGCCCGATACAAATAATTACGAAAATACTGTCCCAACGTATTATCCAAACAAAATAAAGTGGAATAATGCTTACTCCATCGATCTCAATTTAAATACCTACGATCTTGATGTCAGTGTTCAAAGTGTTGATTATGTTTTGCCTTATGGCGAAGGCTCTATCTCAGGACATGTAAATACTACTGTGGAAAAAAATTATAATTCGGAAATATATTGTGAAGCATGGTTCGATGATAATATGGAAACATATTGTAATGGTGGATCTTCAAATATTACTGTGTTTTTATTTAATAGCGATAGAAGCAAATTACTCGATTATACCTTAAGCGACTGGCAAGGCAATTTTTATTTTAACGAACTGCCTTATGGAAATTATGTTCTAACAGCTGAAAAAGCCGGCTATAATTCTTTTCCTTCTGAATTAATAAATTTAAACCCGGAAAATAAAATCAAAGATGATTTATTATTGGAATTTTCAAATCAGAATATTACTTTCAAATCAACAAATGAAAATGAATTTGATGATGAATTAAAAATTTACCCTAATCCCGTTGTTGATAAAATAAATATTATTTCTATTGAAGAAATTATCCAAATAATGATATACGATAGGTATGGAAAATTAGTATTTATTAATGAACCTAATAACCCAACCACAACCATAATTAATACCCAATCATTTTCAAGTGGTGTGTACTTTTTAAACATCAAAACAAAGACTAGAAGATTTA
>JBFFLX010000011.1:0-42471 GCA_041554435.1 Bacteroidales bacterium | reverse complement strand
TTGTCATCCACTGGACTACAACGAAATGACATTCTAAACGCAACAAAAACCAGAGGAATACTAATAAAAGGTTAACAATTCATCTTTCACAAATGACTATTGACCAATGACCAATGACCAATCACCAGTCACCAATCACCAATCACCAATTTCATTTTCAATTGTCAATTATCCATTATCAATTGTCAATTGTCAATTGTCAATTATATTTATGTTTGTACTATGAAACAAGCAATACTGTTTATTGTACTAATACTTCTACTTACGTCAAATTGTAATACTCAAAAATCAGAAAACATGAACAAATTAAAATACGCCTCCAGCCCTTACTTACTGCAACATGCCGACAATCCGGTACATTGGCTTGAATGGGGAGAAGAGGCATTTGCTATTGCAAAAAGAGAGAATAAACCTTTGATTATTAGCATTGGATATGCTGCATGTCATTGGTGTCATGTTATGGAACACCAGAGTTTTTCTCAGAAAGATGTCGCTGCTTATATGAATGAAAACTTTGTTTGCATAAAAGTTGATCGTGAGGAACGGCCGGATGTGGATAGAATATATATGGATGCAGCCCAAATCATTAACGGTCAGGGAGGATGGCCTCTAAATGCTTTTGCCTTGCCGGATGGAAAACCATTTTTTGCCGGAACATATTTTCCCAAAGACAGATGGATGGAGATATTGGCTAAAATTTCAGATCTATATAAAAACGAAAATCAAAAAGTTGTTGCATATGCAAATCAACTTACTGAAGGAATTAACTCTCATTCTATTGATATTCAATTAAATAATTCTGATACAACGTTTAGCAAACAGGAGTATGCGGATTTGTTTGATAGTTTTCGTAATCAAATTGATTATGAACTGGGAGGTTTTAACAGAGCCCCAAAATTCCCACTGCCCGTAGCATGGGAATTCCTGCTACAATATTCGTATCTCACCAAAAATGAAGATGCATTAAAGGCAGTAAAACTTACTTTGGATGAAATGGCTAAAGGAGGTATTTACGATCAGATTGGAGGCGGATTTGCAAGATATTCTGTTGATGAATACTGGAAAGTTCCACATTTCGAAAAGATGCTTTACGATAATGCGCAATTAATCAGCCTTTATGCTCATGCCTATCAAATAACTAAAAACCAGAGATATGCAGAAATTATTGAAGACAGTTTCGATTTTGTTATAAGAGAATTAAGCCATGAAAACGGCGGATTCTATTCTTCGCTAAATGCAGATAGTGAAGGTGAAGAAGGAAAGTTTTACGTTTGGACTTACGATGAATTTAAGTCTGCTGTGGATGATGAAAGTTTTGAATTGCTTAGCAAATATTACAATATTGCTGTTGAAGGAAATTGGGAAAAAGGAAATAATATTTTGCTTACTAAGTCTGAAAAAGATGAATTTGCCAAAGCAAATAATATTGATTTAGATGAGTTCAATAAAATACTTGCAGAGGCGAATAAACAATTATTTGAGTTTAGAAGTTATCGTGAAAGGCCTTCTACCGACAATAAAATTCTCACTTCCTGGAACGGTCTTATGTTAAAAGCATGCCTTGATGCATATAAGGCTTTGGGCGATGAAAAATATCTGGAGGCAGCCATTAAGAATGCTGAATTTTTAGAAAGTAAAATAATGAAAGACAATGGCTTTTTGTATCGTAATTATATGAATAACAAAGCCTCAATATCAGCATTTCTTGATGATTACGCTGCGCTATCAGATGCGTTTTTAGAATTATACAGTATTAGCTTTAACAAAAAGTGGCTCGACTATTCCAAACTTCTTACCGACTATGTTATCGAACATTTTAGTTCAGAAGAAACCTCAATGTTCTATTATACTTCTGATGAATCGGAGGATTTAATAGCACGAACCTATGAAATTACAGATAATGTTATTCCGGCTTCCAACTCAATTATGGCTAATGTATTATTGAAATTGGGTCATTATTTTGATAATGAAGAGTATATTAATCATGCTGAGCAGATGTTTCATCAGGTAAAAGATAAGATATCAGAATCTGGTCCATGGTACGCAAACTGGGCAATTCTTGGAGGGATGCTTACTTATAATCCATTTGAAGTTGCAATTATGGGCGATAATTATGATGAGATAAACAGGGGAATACAGAAAAATTATTTACCAACATCAATTTTTCTTGGAGGTAATAATGAAAACCTTCCTCTGTTAAAGGACAGACTTAATAAGGCTACGACTATGATTTATGTTTGCAGAAATAAAACCTGTAAACTACCTGTTGAATCGGTTTCTGAAGCGATGGAACAACTTAATTAAAATAGAATCCGGCTCCTATAAAATAGTTTGTTCCTCTGATTCCGGAAACATAAGTTACTTTCAATTCTTCTAAACCGCTTGCAGGGTTTATCCAGTAGTATTCGTAAAACCCTGATCCCTGGCTGTTTACTATGTCGATCATGTCGCGAATAATATATGTTCCTCTGCTATCCTGCAAATCATAATCATTTTTTCCCTGATGACTTGCATCAGCACCATGGGCAATGTTTATTCCTTCCAAATCATTCACAAAGAAGTAACCCGATCCATCATCGAAAAACTTAATATGATCTAAAAAGTCGCGGCAAAAATTAACTTTATCATCGTCATTTGTATAAAGTACCGGAAAAACATTTGCAATACCTTTCGCCATGGATTTAACTGATTCCATCAATATGTTCTGATTTACCTCATATTGAGAATAGGAACCATTTTGTGGGCCTCCATAAAAACCGGTACCAATGAACCAGTTGGCAGCAGGAATTGAAGTAACAAAACTTAATTTTCTTTCTATTTCATTTGAAGATGGGTTCTTGCGATAGTAATCAACAAAACCATAGCCGGAGTATTTAACAGTTTGTATGATATCTCTTATAAAATATTTACCATTTTCATCCTGCACATCATAACGCGATGTTCCGATAATATCGTGATTAATATGAGCCACTACCCAGGCATTATTTAGAGTTTCTATGAAAAAATAACCCGAATTATCATCATAAAACAAAGCGCTGTCTACGAATGCCTGAGACAATTTAGCTCTGGTAATACTATCAAAAATGTTTTTAGAAAATACACTTTCAAAGGCAGTGGCGACATTGGTTGTATTTGTTTCAACTATCATTTTATTCATATCGTACTTCGTAATTAATGCCTGGGAGGGTTCAGGACAATTACAATCGTCGCATGAATTCATTAATAGTGCAAGGCTAAAAGTACAAATTACAGTAAAAATTATATATAACTTTTTCATGATTATTGCTTTAAAGATTAATAATATATTCCACTACCAATAAAATAATCGATTCCCGGAATTTTATATACAAAGGCCGTTTTTGGTTCTTCTTTTCCCGTTTCAGGATTATTCCAATAATATTGAAAATATCCTTCCCCATGATTTTCTACAACATCAAGTAGTCCTCTGATAACATAAGTTCCCTGTGAATCCTGATAATTATATAAGTTTTCGCCTTGTAAATCTTTTTGAGTGCCATGAGCAACATTTACACAATTATAATCGTAAATAAAGAAGTAGCCCGATTGATTATCGAAAAAACGAATATTATCAATAAAAGAGCGACAAAACTCAACTTTAGCCATGGAATCAGCAAAGAGTTCAAAACCACCACTCAATCCTTCAGCCATTGATTTTGTAACATTCTCTACTACTGATAATTCCGAATCCTCTTTTGTGAAATAGTAAGTTGTTTGGGGTTCATAAAATCCCGACCCTATAAAATAATCCAGAGCAGGAATTGATTTCACAAAAGCAAGTTTTCTGCTTTCCAGTCCGTTATTTGGATTTTCGAAATAGTAATCAACAAAGCCATAACCTTTATATTTTATGGCCTCAACCATATCTCTTACATAGTATTTTCCATTCAAATCCTGAATATCGTATCTGTATGTACCCACTAATTCAGGTTTTACAGCATGGGCAATCATCCAGGCATCATCAGTTTCCACAAAAAAGTAACCCGACTCATCGCTAAAGTACCTAACCGGATTAATTATAGCCTGGCAAAATTCGGCATTAGCTGCACTATCATACTCCATTTGATATGAATTTTCATAATAAGTTTCTATTCCGGTTGCAAAATTTGTAGTATTAACCTGAACAACTGTTTTAAGAATATCGTATTCAGTTACCAGATCCTCATTAACATACGGATAGCAATCGCAATCCAACTTACATGAAGATGCTACGAATAACAAACTCACCACAATTACAGTATTAACTATAAAATAACTTTTCATAAGCACTAATTTGATCATTAATAATCTGATGCTAAATTAATTAAATCAAATATTAAAAACAATATTAACCAAATAAAGTTCTAAAAAAAAGTAAAATTATGTGGCTTATGTTTAATAATTATGTTAATTTGTATTGTTAAAAAAGTAATATGGAAATTAAAAATATAATATTCGATTTCGGTGGAGTGATTATCGATATCGACGAGACATTAACAATAAATGAATTTGCAAAGCTGGGGATGGGTGATATGTCGAAAGCAGCAAGTCCTGAGTTTACAGAATTAATACGCAAATTTGAAAGAGGAATATTTACACCTGATATTTTTAGAAATAAGTTAAGAGACTTTCTTGATTTAAGTGCAACAGATCAGGAAATTGATGATGCATGGAATGCTTTGCTTTTTGATATCCCATCGGAGCGCATTGAAATTATTGAACAAGTAAAAAAGAACTATAATATTTTTCTTTTAAGTAATTCAAACGAAATTCATTACGATCTGTATGTAAGAGACTTACAATTACGTTTCGACTATAATGAGTTTTCAGAATTATTCCATCAGGCATATTTCTCCTTCGATGTACACATAAGCAAACCTGACCAGGAAATTTATGAATTCGTTTTAAATCAGGAAGGGCTGGAGCCGGCAGAGACATTATTTATTGATGATAAGGCTGAAAATATTGAAGCAGCAGCAAAACTAGGTTTACAAACATATCAACTCACCAAACCTGAACGAATCAGAGATATTTTTAAGAATGGTAAGTTTATCAAGTAAGTTTTAGTAATAATACTCTTTTATTTCATTTAGTATTCCCAATACTTGCTCTTGTGTTTCCACATTCATAAGTTTGTGCCGGAATGGTTTAAAATTAGGATAGCCTTTAAAATAATCCGACCAATGTTTACGCATTTCGAGTATCCCTCTTCTTTCACCTTTCCATTTTACGGATTTATCCAGTTGTATACTGCTAATTTTTATGCGTTCTTCAATATTTGGTAATTCGGGTATTATTCCTTCTTCCAGATAGGTTTTTATTTCTTTGAATATCCATGGGTTTCCATAGGCTCCACGAGCTACCATCAAGCCATCTACACCAAAATTATCTTTAAAGTATTTGGCAGATTTTGCATCAATAACATCTCCATTACCAAAAACCGGAATATGCATACGAGGGTTATTTTTTACCTCACCTATTAAAGTCCAGTCGGCGGGAATACGGGGTCGTTGTGTACGTGTTCTTCCATGAATAGTAATTGCCTTAATACCAACATCCTGAACTCTTTCGGCTATATCCACTATTTCGCGATGATCATCATCATATCCAAGACGGGTTTTAACAGTAACCGGTATTTTAACCGCTTTTACAACAGCCTCGGTCATTTTTACCATTTTTGGGATGTCGTTTAATATTCCCGAACCGGCTCCTTTGGAAACGACCTTTCGTACAGGACAGCCATAATTAATATCAATAATATCAGGATTTGCCCTTTCAGCATATTGAGCCGCCTTTACCATGGAGTCGATATCGTGACCAAAAATCTGAATTCCAATCGGCCTTTCAAACTCATCGAAATCAAGTTTTTTTACACTTTTATCAGCATCCCTAATAAGCCCTTCAGAGGATATAAACTCCGTATACATTATATCGGCGCCAAACATTTTGCACACATAACGAAAAGGAGGATCGGTAACATCTTCCATTGGTGCCAAAAGTATTGGGAATTCAGCAATTTCTATATTTCCTATTTTTATCATTAATATTTTTTAAACACTAAAAGTCGACTGCAAAAATATTAATTTTGCTGAATAACAATTTTATTATTATGCGCAAATACGCTTATTTTGAATTTATATCTCCCTGGGGGAAATTGCTTCTTTTGTTTGGACTGGTACTATTATTTTCAATACTTACAGCATTTGGAGGATTGCTAATTGGAAAATACTGGCTCAATACCGATTTTGTGAGCCTTGCTTCCATTGTTTCGAATCCCACTTCTGAATCGGCAATCAATTTTAGCAGGTTTTATCAGTTTATAAATCAGTTAGGAGTATTTATTTTCCCGGTATTTCTTTATACTTTTTTGGTAAGTACTTCTTCCTTTAAATACTTAAAAATGAGCAATAAGCCATTGCTTATAAATATATTATTATCCGTTACTATAGTTTTTTCAATACTTCCATTTTTAAACTATATCGGTGAATTAAATATGAATATGAAACTGCCCGAAAGCATGTCTGCTATTGAAAACTGGATGATGCAGAAGGAAGAACAGGCAAGTTTACTTTTGGGAGCATTTTTAAAAACCAATAGTATTAATGGCTTACTTATTAATCTGGTTGTTATAGGGTTAATACCTGCAATAGGTGAGGAATTGCTTTTTCGGGGCTTAATACTCCGATTATTTAAAGAGGCTTTTAAAAATATTCATTTGGCTGTATTTATCTCAGCACTACTATTTAGTTTGGTACACTTACAGTTCTATGGTTTTTTCCCAAGATTACTACTGGGACTGGTATTAGGATATTTATTTGTTTATACAAAAAGTTTATGGGCTCCCATAGCCTTCCATTTAGTAAATAACTCAGCCACAGTATTAATTTACTATTTACACCAGAAGGGAATAGTTGAAACTAATGCAGAGAATTTTGGTTCCACAAATAGTGCAATATTAATAATAGGCAGTTTTGTAATAAGCATTTACATTCTCATTTTAATAAAGAAGCAACAGCAGTTAAAAAGCATAAATTAGAAATAAATAGAATAATTACATATTTTTCGACATAAAAAAAGGGGAGCAAAATGCTCCCCTTTATATTTAAATTCAAAATTTTAGCGTTTTAATTTTTCGGCCGAAACTTTTTTAGTAGAATAATTAATCTTCAAAGCATTCGACTTACGGAGTTCTTGTTTTACATCAGTAACCACTCCCATTTTTGTATTTCCATCAACCTTAAGAGAAGTAGTTAGAAGTTTTCTATCAGCTTCATCTCTCGATTCTTTTTCTCTGGCAACAAACAATGGTACATCTTCCACTTTTGCAAACACATCATTCAATTGAATACGAGCGTTTGTTCCAAGTTTTGATTCTTTTGGTTCTCCAATGTAAATAAAACTTACAAGTGATTTACGTTCAAGTTTTTGAACCTCACTGGCGCTTGGCATATTTTGTTTTACCATAACAGTAACCTCACGCATAACGGTTGTTACCATAAAGAAAAACAAAAGCATAAAGATAATGTCCGGTAATGAAGAAGTATTAATACCCGGTCTTTCTTTTCCCTTCTTAGTTTTAAATCTACTCATATTAATTCCCTCCTCCTATATCTTCCGGTTCTGCTTCTGAAACACGAACAGGAACAAGATCATTAATTACGTCAATTTTAGTTTCGTCAACCAATTGAGTATATTTTACACCATAGTATCTCATTGATGCTTCATCCTTCATTTCATTAAAAGCCCTTGCAAGTTCATTTTGAACTCTAATATACATATCATAAGATGTACCACGGTCATTTTTTAATGAAATAACTCCTCTTGATGCTTTAACAATTTTACCACCCAATTCTTCAACCACAACATCTTTAATTTCAGGATATTTTGGATCATTTGGATGGATAGCCATAAAATCTTTGGCTTTGTCTTTAAGAGTTGAAATGCTTCCTGGCTTTCCGTCAACAAGCAACATATCGTGGCTGTTAACAAGAATTTTCAGAACATTTCGATCTTTAACATCAATATTTTCATCAGGATTGTCAATTGGCGGAGGTAACTTCCTGGTAATACCTGTATCGATATCCATCGTTGTTGTTACAAGGAAGAATATCAATAGCAAGAAGGCGATATCCGCCATCGAGCCGGCATTTATTTCTGGTGCGTTCCTTTTAGCCATATTAAAACTATTTAAATATTTTTGATACTGATGCGTACAGCAATGACAATACTGTAAGCGCAAATGCAATATAAGTCACATAAATACCTGTTCCAACTAGTTTGGAAGCAGTTTGTGTGAGACCATATTTAACTTCCTGAGTTTCAGTAACAGAATTTCCTGCCATTGAGTAGCCTATAAAAACTACTACTACGATCAGTCCCAAACTGATAAGAAGTTTAATTATGTTTTGCGGATTGCTGATAATTCCGTAAATGGGTGATGCAATTGCTACTACAATTGTAAGTAAAAGCAATACAACAGACCAATTGGTAAATAAAGCAAGATAATAATTATCTATATCTGCCAGCAAGGCATCTTGAAGGCGCCCAAAGTCATAGAGGATATAGAAAACCACACCTGCAATCACAGAAAGAGCCAGCAATAGGATTAAAATCCATCTTGTAATATTGGCAATTTTATCTTTCATGATTCTTATTTTTTATTGTGTTGAGCCAGAATATCGATAAATGCGATGGAACTATCTTCCATATCATTAACAAGGCTATCAATTTTTGCTACTATAAAGTTATAGAAAATTTGCAGAATAATTGCAACAATCAAACCAAATACGGTTGTTAAAAGTGCAACTTTAATACCGTCGGCAACAACAGTTGGAGAAATATCTCCAGCAGCGGCAATATCATCAAAAGCTTTAATCATACCGATTACAGTTCCCATGAAACCAAGCATAGGTGCAAGAGCGATGAATAATGAAATCCAACTTACTCCACTTTCTAAACGGCCTGTAACAACGCTTCCATAAGAAACAATTGCTTTTTCAACTTCGCCCATACCATCATCAAAACGGTTAAGTCCTTCGCTAAATATACTAGCCACAGGGCCACGTGTTCCACGAACAACTTCTTTTGCCTGATCAACTCCACCTGATTCAAGTGCAGATTCAACATTCGTTAAAAGTTTCTTGGTATTAACACTTGCAAGGCTTAAATAAATAATCCTTTCAATACTAATTGCCAATCCAAAAATTAAAGCCAAAAGAACGATACCCATAAATCCAGGACCACCTTCAATAAACTTTTCTTTTAATACCTGATGCCATGATTGTGGTGTTTCAGGTTCGGCTGCTACTTCTTCCGCAATAGCAAGGCTTTCTGTTGTTTGTGTTGCTGTAGTATCTACAGCTGTAGTGTCAACTGAATTATCAGTACCTACTTCATCTTGAGCAATTACCAGATTTGACATCCCAAAGGTCATAATTGCAACAATTGAAAAAAACGCGATTAATTTTTTCATTTTTGTAAAAATTGATTTCTGAATTATTATAACTCTTTCTTAATCTACAAAGTTATAAATTATTTTTATAAAGTTATTAATTTACTCATTAAACATAAAAAGGCAAAGATAGAAATATATAATAGTAAAAAAAGAAAATTTTTTATTTAATGTTCGAACATCATTGGTTATTCCGTAATTCTAAATTCACCATGAGGAAACAAACACAAACCGTACCAAAGTTCAAAACAATAAATAAAAAAAAGCCGGAAATCAATCTTTGAAAATCAATTTCCGGCTCACTTTAACCTATGCCGTAGCATCTGTCAAGCGGCAATTTTTTATTTTGGCTACTACGCTTTACAACCCGTGGGCTGTGCAACTTTGATGTATGCTCTGCAATTTGGCCTCTCGGCTTCCATCGCTTCGCAAGATTTGACCTGCATGAGGTTTCTCAAGGATTCCTGCATCGGCCAGGGATTTCGCTTTCGCTATTCCCGTTCTCGCTTTCTGCCTTTCGGCTGATTCCGATTATCCCTTTCTCTGCTTTGGACTTAACCTCCGCATCGTCCGGCATTTCTCAGACCCAATCTCAGTATCCCGAGGGATATGTGAATTTCCAGCAAGAGCAATCTGCCTTTTATTTATATTGCTGATACAAATGTAGGGATGTGCAAGAAAATTGTCAAGTATAATAAGCCATTAGAAATCAACAAACTACTAACAGGGTTTATTAACAATTGTTCATAAGTATAGAAGATTATCGATTAACGCTTTGATTTAAAAAAGTTGTTTAGAATTTCCGAACACTCCTCTTCCATAATGCCTGATATTACAGTTGTTTTTGGATGTAATATCTTTGAATTGCTCAATGAGTATCCTCTTTTTTTATCCTTTGCACCATATACAATGGTAGTAAGTTTTGTCCAAAAAGAAGCACCAGCGCACATTATACAGGGTTCAAGGGTAACATAAAGGATGCAATCATTTAGATATTTGCCTCCAATATTATCAGCAGCAGCGGTAAAAGCCTGCATTTCGGCATGCGCAGTAACATCGTTTAAAGTCTCAGTAAGATTATGAGCACGTGCTATTACCTGATTATTGCAAACTACAATAGCACCTACAGGTACCTCATCTCTGGCAAGAGCCTTTTCTGCTTCTTTCAAAGCTTCCTTCATAAAATATTCATGTGATTTATTGTTAAGCATTAACCTCAGTTTAATTATTTCTGAATCGACTTATTACATAATCCTGTATTTCTTTTAAGGAACTAATTTGTTGAGATGAATTTCCCGAGCGCACATAAAACTTTTCAACCACTCCCCCATTTTTCTCCTTGAGTTTAACAAAAGTTGGTGAATTTGCCGGATTAATTTGAATTATACAAATAGTTTTGTTTTCAAATTCCTCGAAATATATTAAAAGGTATTCGTTAACAAAACTTATCCCAAACTGATTAGTAATCAGCCTGTTTAAATGCAATTCAAAATAGTCGGCGGTATGTTTTTTTAAGGTTCTAAAATCATTTTCCAAGCCCAGAACATTCATATCATCATCTACTCCTATAAGCAATGTTCCACCTTTTGCATTGGCGAAAGCCGAAATGCTTTTCAATATTACATTTTCGAGTATTTTATTCTCCTTTTGCTCCCGATAATCATAACGCAGAGAGGATTTATATTCAACAGCTGAAGTTTCACCATTGTTTATCAAACTTTTAATCTGCTCACGGCTATGCCTTTCTATACTTTGAAAAACAATTTTTGATGGCTTTTTCCCAAAAAACCAAAGTAAAATGAACAATACACTTAGTCCGAATAATAAGATTGCCGCATACAGATATTTGCTTGCTAAAAAACTCACTGAACGATTAATATCATTATCAGAAACGGTAATGGAAAATCCTTTAATTCCATATTGATTTATGGTATCTATTCGTGTCCAATAAACTTGATTTTCCTTTTCGAAAGAAAATGTTTTTGATGCACTAATTGTGTCTGAAAGCCATGAGTTTATTAGTTTTTCCACATCCTTTTTAACAATATCATTATTTACTAAAAGGGTACTATCGGTGGAACTGATTGGTGTTATCAGTTTTCCTCTCTCATTTATTAGGTTAACCATTGGATTTTGAAACGACAGAACACTGGAAAAACTATTTGATATATCGGTGGTTGTATAAATTAGGCCTAAAGAATAATTTTTTCCTTCTGCATTTTCAAAGCCTGAAATTTCTATTAATAACTTTTTCTTATCGGGTATTTCACTTTCTACGGCTCTCCAGAATGTAAGACCTGTTGAATCGGTAATCCCGGCTACAATTAATCTGTTGGTGCTATCCAGAAAGAAATTATATGTATCACTCCATTGGCTAATGATCTCAAGTTTATTATCCAATCGTGACCAGTCAAGCAAACTATCATTTTTTTTACTTGAGAAGGTTGTTGTCCATGTATTGTCTTGTTTTATAAGTGCATAATTTATATCGTTAGCCAAAAGCAAAACACCTTTAACTAACTTATTATCTTTTATTTGCGAAGTAAATATTTTATTGAGTTTGTGGTGAGAAAATTTACCTATTGAATCCGACAATAAATTTCGTCTGGAAGTTTTCATATTGTCTTCAGCGATATTAAGAAAGGAATTAAGGTTTTTCTTAAAAACCATTGATTCGGAATTAATAAGTTCATCGGAATAAACCTTTCTATCACTACCTTGCAAATAAAGTAAATAACTTATAACTGACAGAACAAGAAATAATATGGATATCCCAAGTCTTATTTTTTTTCTCATAGAAAAATATTTTCAACACAAAAATAAGGCTTTCGGCTGAATTAAAGCAAAAATATAAGGATATTAATATTTTTTATTTATCGAATACCTTTAATCAATTAACCACAACTATCCGACTGGAAGTAGTTCCGTTTTTATACTTTAATTTTACTACATATGATCCTGTTTTATAATCACTTACATCAATAACAATAGGATCTTCAACATTTTTATTTGACAAAATTAATTTGCCACTGATGTCATAAATATAAAGGTCGGCTTTAGATTCAATCACTATATTTAAAACACTTGAAGTGGGATTTGGATATATTTCAATTTTCTCATTTTCAGTATAATCATTCACTCCGGTATACAAATCAATATTATATTCGGCAGTAAACATTCCTCTTCCGTGGGTAGCTGCTAAAACAACATCATCGCCATCTCTTAATTGCAACATATCAACTCTCACATTCGCCATACCATCAATGGCCGGCGCCCATTCTGTATTTTCATATTTCAGAGTATTTGTGGCCCAGACTCCTGTTTCCGTTGCAAGCAAAGCTTGTCCGTTATTATCCGGATGGTAAATCGCCCATCTGATAGGCATATCAGGAAGGTTAGTTTCTTTTTCCTGCCAGTTTAAACCACCATCATAAGTCTGCCATACAGATGAAACTCCATAGTTTGAGAAAGTTACCAGCAGTGTATCTTCCGACTTTCCAATTGCAACACAAGAAATACTTGCATTTGGGAAATCAGGACTACCTATGTCAGTAGTTTCTGGAGTAGCATTCATAGTTTCTACCTTATAGAGTTTGCCAGATGTGGAACCAACAAAAATAGTTGAGGTTCCGACAGGAGAAAAACGAGAATATTTTATATGTGAAAAAGGAACTGAAATTGATGTTCCAATATTCACCAATTGGTCGTTCATGCTCCATGGTATTCCCGTTATACGGAGAATTTTATTTGCATTTCCACCTGTAAAACTTACTCCATTGGAATAGAGATAATTCAGATTGTAATCATAATCTGCCGGGCTTATAAATGTTCCGGAATTACCATCAACATAACCAGCAGGAGAACCAAAGTAGAAACTCGAGTATCTGTTATAATAAACTGATGAAAGATAAATTTCTGACTGATTTTTATCCCAGAAACAAAATGCTCCATCACCGCCATCTATCATATTATTGATATTTGTGGAACCATTGTTATAAAGCAGTGTACCATTATCCTGAAGACCTCCGATATAATTTTCGGCTCCCGGCGTTGGGTCTATGGCACACGAATAGTATTGCAATGTGTTATATCCCTGATTTCTCTCTTCGAATATTGGATAATTCATATTTGTTGTTTCTGAAAAGAAAACTCCTCCATCGCTGGAAAAAACTGCATTATTTTCATTATCTGGTCTGTACTGGATATTATGCTGATCGGCATGGACATAAGCATCCCCTCCTCCTTCATACATGAGGCTCCAGTCGGAAACCCTTCTCCAGCTTTGTCCAATTGAGGATATTTTCCATAGGTCGAGGCCGCCGGTAAATACACCTTCTTCATTATTTGGATCTACTTGCAGTATAAATGCATGCCAGGCCAAAGTAGCCCATTGGTCGGTATTGGGTGGCGACATAGCTATCCAATTTTCACCTCCATCAGCAGAATTAACCATATAACGTCCTCTATAATAGGTAAATCCATTATCATAGCCCGCAGCAAACTGGGCATAAACACGATCAGGATTTGATGGAGCAACGGCTATTATAGTTCTTGCCGGAATATTATAATAACTCTCTCCACTTATCAAAGTATTATAATAATCATATACGTTCCAACTGCCTTCCAATCCACTATCCGAATACAGAATAGTTGCACCGCCATTCTGGTTTAGGTTCTCCATTGTTCCGACAAAAATTCTACCATTGCCCGAAATTTCAATATCGGAAGGAGCGTAAGGATTACCTCCGAAAGTACCATTTATAATAGGCAGAACCTGTGTCCAGCTTTCTCCACCATTATCTGATCGGTATAATCCATCCGAAGGCTGGCTCTCATGGTTCTCACCCATATAAGTTCCCGATGCCACGCCCGCATATATTACACCAACACCATCTTCATCTCTCACAACTACATCGGTAACATAAGCAAAATCGGAGGTTGATGGAATTAAATCCCAACTTTCTCCACCATCTGTAGTCTTAAAAATACCTACTCCCAAGCCCGAAGATTTTCTATAAATAATTCTTGCCGTTTGTGCTTCGCCGGTTCCCACATACATTGTTTGTGTATTTGTAGGATCGTAAGTAATACAACTTACTGCCAGGCTTGGCCAGAAATCATCAACTGCTTGCCATACTGCTGATTGGCTTGTAATATTGTTGTTATACCATAGTCCGCCGGTTACCCCACCTGCCCAAACTTTATTTTTGTCAGCATCATTGGGATCAAACATTAGTGCACGTGTACGACCTCCTAAACTTGCCTCGGTTCCCTGCCATTCAATCATAGGTTCGTAATCGCGATTTGAGTTTTGATCTTTCATTAACCTACGTGTGGTTTTATAGGCATCAAACAATCTCTTTTCAGGAACATAACCCAACTCAGGATCCATAGTCGAAACAAACTCCTGAAAGGCAGCCATATCAGGCTGATCAGCGGCTTTAATTCCTTCAGACGATTTTGACTGCAGGGCTTCTAAACTTTTTGCCGATTCGAGAATACGCGCTTCATATTCCGCTCTTTTATCTTCCTTTTGAGAAGGAAAAATTAAAAAACCTAAAACTATTACTACTAATAGAGATAATGTTAACAGTAAATTTCTTTTCATCTTGATGGTAAATTTATTCATATGTATGTCAGCGTTAAATCCTTAATATTGGAAATTAATGAAAGGAAATATTGCATGCTAATATATGACAATTATCAATGTTAATTGTTGCATTGAGTTTCAATTATTTGCAAGTATTTAGTATTAAAAAACGGTAAAATAAGTAATTCAAATCAATTGCAATTGTGCATTAATTTTAATAATATGTCCTCATACAACTAGCCACCGGGGAAGAAAAGATATAAACTTTTATTTATTATTTCTCCTTAAAAAAGGCTTCTCTACCAGTAGTTTTTATTGGAGTTACACCAGATTTCGCTAATTTACTGTTAAACTTGCTAATTTGATTATTTTGCAATTCAGACAAACTATCTTCTATCTCATTAATTTGCTGTTTTAACTCTTCAAGGCCATCTATCTGCGACTGAGTAGGTTTACCATCATAACTCATTACTCCACCATAAATTTCGCCCAAACGTTCTCTGATTCTCTCCTCGCCGGTAATTCTACCTTCTTTTGTAGCAAGAATTCTGGATCTTAACTCATCCATATTATCAGCCAGAGCAATCAGTTTTTTAGACATCGAGCCTGAAACAGAATCCGATTTTTGTCTTGCCTGTTTTCCGATTTCGATAATTTGATTATCGACAAAAGCAAGGTCTTCCAGCAAATTATAGGCCTCCATAACAATTTGGTGTCTTTTATCACGATCTGCAGAACTATGGTGAGGATTTTCATAATATTCAACCATCATATTTCCCATGATGGTATCTTTGTTTTTTATGATTCTTACGGAGTATTCTCCAGGGGCATATTCAGGACCAACCATAGCGTTTCCAAGTAATTGAACTGAAGAAGGAACTTTTGGCTTTTCCATGCGCATTTGCCATTTAACTCTGTTTATTCCTTTACGTTTTCCGGCTGGCAATGTTTTTATTTTATTTCCTTTTGCATCAAATACTTCCAGGCTCATATCGCCAAATATATGGCGCTTTTTCATATAGTAAGTAATCATCATAGTTTCCGATGGATTTTGTCCCCTGAAACCATCATCACCTGTTGTACCACCCATTCCATAATTAAATCCCATTTTATATGGACGGGAATTAAGGAAGGCTATATTTTGAGATAATTTTTCAACTGTTAAATCCTGAATTGGGGTTAAATCATCGAGAACGTAAATACCTCTGCCATGAGTTGCAATTATCAGGTCGTTTTCTCTTTTCTGGAACACCATATCCCTTACCGATACTTTCGGCATATTGCCGGTAAATCGGGTCCAGTTATGCCCACCGTCTATGGTCAAAAATAAACCGTACTCAGTACCAAGAAATAATAAATCGGGGTTCTTTAAATCCTCTTTTATAATATGACAATAAGCGTCGATATTCTCTGATGTAATATTTTGCCATGTTTTACCAAAATCTTCAGTTTTGAAAACCCATGCTTTTCTGTCTCCCATTCTGTGGCCATCGAAAGTTACATAAGCAATAGCCTTATTATAATTCGAAGGTTCTATATATGAAACCCAAGTAGCAGGAGGAAGGTCCTGAAAATTACTAATAAGATTCTCCCATGTTTTTCCACCATCTTTTGTTAACTGCACATTTCCGTCATCGGTACCTACCCAGATTATGTTTTCATCCAGAGGCGATTCTCCTATAGTGAATATGGTACAATGATTTTCGGCATCAGAATTATCCAGGGTAAGTCCTCCTGTTTCCTCCTGATTTAATTTTTCAGGATCATTGGTTGTTAAGTCAGGAGAAATTTTTTCCCAGGAATTTCCCTTATCGGAAGAAACAAATAAAAACTGGCTACCCATATATAATTTACCTGATTTTGGTCCTATAACCATTGGAGTATTCCAGTGAAAACGAAGTTCTGTTCCATCTTCAGAATAAGGCTTTATATCTTTTAACTCTCTGGTATCCAGATACGCTCTTCTGGTTCCTCCACCCTGCCACTGCCAATACATAATATTATCATCCTCAGGATCGCGAAGAACATTAAATCCATCACCCCAACCTACTCGTTTCCAATCGGAATTAGTGATACCACCTGCCGACTTTGAAGGTGCAATCCAAGAACCATTGTCCTGTAGCCCTCCAAAAATATTATATGGTTTATCATTATCAACACTTACATGATAGAATTGCGACACAGGAATATTTCGGCAGAATGACCAGGTGTTAGCAGCGTCACGTGAAATGTAAAGACCACCATCAGTTGCCAGATACATAAAATTATTATCGCTTGGAGAAATCCATAAATCATGAACATCGCTGTGGAAATTACCTCCTTTTATTGCCGGGCTCATAAAAGTTTTTCCTCCATCATCACTTACTTGCAGTCTAAAACCAGGTTTATAAACCCTACTGCTATCAATTGGGTCGGGCACAAAGAATCCAAAATAAAATGGTCTTTCTCCAACATCATTAGAACTATTATTCATTAGTTCCCACGATTTTCCTTTGTTAGTTGAACGGTAAAAGGATGTTTTTTCGGCTTCTACCAAAAGATAAACTACATTATTATCGACAGGACTTATTTCAATATGTACTCTTCCCCAAATTCCTTTGGGAAGGCCATCAGTTATTCTATCCCAATTTTCTCCTCCATTTTCAGAAACATATAAGCCACTGCCTTTACCACCGGATCTGAATGACCAGGGATAGCGTCTTAAATCCCAGAAACCAGCATAAATTCTTTGAGGGTTTTCAGGGTCGATGGCCACGCTGGAACAACCGGTATTTTCGTCAACATAAAGTATCTTTTTCCAGTTTTCACCAAAATCAGTTGTTTTATAAAGGCCTCTGTCTTCACTGGCATTCCACAAAGGGCCTAATGCTGCTGCATAAACCTCATTTGAATTGTGGGGGTTTATTTTTATGTAAGAAAATCTTTCTGTTTTTTCCAAACCTTTATTCTTCCAGGTTTTACCTCCGTCTTTCGACAAGTATATTCCATTTCCAACCGATGTACTATTCCTTGTCCATGGTTCACCTGTTCCGGCCCAAACTGTATCAGGATGTTTTTGGTCGATACGCACTTCTCCAACAGCCTGTATTTCATCATCAAATACCTGCTTGAAGGTAGTCCCGCCATTTTCGGATTTATAAATCCCTCCTCCGGCTGTAGCAACATAGATTATTCTTGGGTCGCTTGATAGTGCGTCAACAGCAGATATACGACCACTCATTGCAGCAGGACCAATATTACGTAGTTGAATATCACCAAATGTATTCTTATCAATTTTTGGCTGAGCCGAAGCCAGCATGCCAAATAATATAATGCTAATTAATGATAGGTAAATTCTCTTCATGATAGTATTTTTAATGAACTAAGCTAGTTGATTTGCTAATTATTGTAGGTTTTGGAATTGGTGATGCTGATATCAGAAAAACCAAAACACAAAACATGAAGAAACACCAAAACAAATGTCTCTTCATGCTTATTTTTTAAAAAGTATTATTGTTTTACTTCTTCTTTTACAGGCTCTTTTACGGGCTTTTCAAACACACCCATATCAACAGTTACATTATATATTACTGAGTCAACAATAACTGACTGAGCAATCTGCTCATTCATTTTAACCTGAAAACTATGCGCCATCATGAAATCTCCTTCAGGTTTAAAATCACTATAGTATGTTTCAGTTGACACCTCTTGTCCGCGCATTGTAACAGTAGTTTTTTCTTTGAGTACCACAAAGTTTTCAGCATCGATAAAGTAGAGTTGTGAGTCGCCATCAGGAAAAGAAAGTTTCACCTTATAAACTTCACTACCTTCCATATCTTCCTTTCCCATTAATTCAACAGTATTGCCCTTTTCTTCATAATTATAAAGCGGACCTTCAATATCAGCCTGACGTGCCATCGGCTTTAATTGTTCTGCAGGAATATCCTGTGCATCAAGGCTTCCACTCCATGGGGCAACCATCCATCCACTACCTGAATTATAAACCTGTATCATCATTTGACCTTGAATTGGAACTTCCAGGCGGTATTTATCAGGTCTGACTGTAGTAATTGTAAATGGAGTTTCCATACCTCCATTCATCGATTTTCCCATCATAACTATGGAATTAATATCTTTATAATTATTGAGGCCCATAACCTCATAATAATTACTAAGTACCTCATCCAGTGTTAAATCTTGCGCATTCAGCGATGTTAGAGCAAACATAGTTGCTACTAGTAAAAGTGTAATTCTCTTCATAATAAAAATGTTTCTTGGTTAAATATTTATAAATTTCAAAAACCGTGCTAATTTACCTATATAACTGTTTATCATTTATTTAAAAAAAATGATGTGTTTTTGTATTCTAATAATAGTTCGATTACGAACAGACTATTGTTCATCGATGGGCGTTAGTAAATCCCGCTCATCATGATCAAATGAATAATCATTTTCACTGTTTAATAAACTATCAATCCTTGCTTTGGCTTTTTCTTTTATTTCAGCAGTAATATATTCACTTCCAGTACTAACTGCATATAAAATAAATGTAAGATCGTCGGTAAATCCAAGGCCGGGAAGTAGATCTGAGATTAAATCCATAGGTAAAATAAAATATCCCAGAGCAGCCATAAACACCAATCGTGTTTTAAATGGTATTTCCTTATCACTAATAAGGAAATATAAAATGAAAACATAAAATAGCAACTTTATGCCTAACTTTTCAGCTGATCGATGCAGTTTTCTTAAAAGTTTACTTTCGCTAAAGTATTTTGAGTAGTTTGCTGATAATGTGCCGTTTGACATATTGTGTATTTTTAGTTTACTGTTGTTTTAATATATGTTTCTTTTGATTTTGTTTTGCCGGTTTTAAAATTTCTTCTATTTCATGCAATTCATTATTTTCAATAATTAAATCAGCATCTTTTATGGTATTTAAATCCAAAGTAAAAACAGCCATAACATTAGGTATTTTTCTTATCAACTGAACTGTTTCAGTCGCAAAAATATTATCAGGAAAATCTTTAAATAATAAGAAATAATCTAATTCCTTTTTAGAAGGAATGAGTTTTGAAGATTTCGATTTGTTGGAAATCATAAATATCTTGGCAATCAAATGATTATTACAGTAATAATACCATGAAAAATCATTCAAATTTCCTGTTTTATCACAAATTCTAAAGTCATTAAACTTTTTTAAATCGATATCAACTTCTTTATTAATATGATAAGCAAGAGTATAATCTTTTAGTTGACTAACAATTCCAACCAATTGATAACCATCAAAATAATCTATATCTATACTTAACTTTTTTGCCATACTAATTAATAATATGATGAATACCCTAACAAATTCAGGTAATTATCCGATAAAGTGTAAAACTATTATTTTTTTCTGAGAAAATTAAATCTGTTAAAAAATCTTCCCCATATTTCGGCATCCAGTAATGGGGCATCGGTGGTTGCTTTCCAGGTAAGAAATAATCCAATGGGCAGAATAACAAATGTAGAGAGCCATACGCCAATATTTACATTCCACTCTCCGGTAAGTGCTGCCTTTTCTCCTGTTATTGATGTAACATGATAAACAACAAAGAAGAGTACCGAAATAACAACGGGCAAGCCCAGACCTCCTTTTCTGATTATTGCACCAAGAGGAGCTCCTATAAAAAAGAATATTAAGCACGCCAACGATAATTTAAACTTTTGATTCCATACTACTTCATGTTTCTTCAGTATCAAATCCCGGGAATCAATTTCTCTCTTGTAAAATAAAACGTTTTCCTTAAATGATCTTGTATTTTTGAGACTATTGGCAAGTATTTGAATTGCGGCCTCTTTATTAAAATTATTGATAAGCGGATATTTTAAACTATCCTGTGCTTGTTTATTGGTAATAATTACTGTGTCAACAATTGTGCTATCGAGTTTATCGATATAAGCATAGCGTTTCAGATATTTCTTTTTATAAAATTCAACTCTTTCAACTTTGCTTTTACTTAAACTATCTATGGAATAGTTTAGTTGTTCAATATTAAGCATGGAATAATGCGATCGGAATAAATCTTCGTTGGTTCTGTTAAGTTGAAAATCTCCCAAATCGAAAACCAGTATTTGTTTATCAAACTTCATTCTCTGAAACGGTCGGGTATTTCTATAGCCACTTTCTTCAATTTCGCTATAAGAATTGCCATCGAAAAGGGTGAAAATTAATTTTTGTTTATCATGAGATAATTCCATTACTCCCTTATTGGCCAGAGTAACTTTAGTATTTCCTTTCCTTTCGCTATGATCGTAAATTTTTACATCATAAATAGTTTTATTGTCTTTATCTTTACTACCTACCTGAATAACAATGTTTTCCAGTCCGTCATAAAATATTCCTTCATTAATATTAAAAGCCAGTTTTTGTTGCCTTACATCATAAAGCAAAGAACCGAACTTCAAATTAGCAACAGGCAATACATAATTTGAAAATAAGAAAGCTCCAATACTTATAAATATTGCAAGAATAGCAAGCGGTTTCATGGCTTTTCTCAGGGAGATACCGGCGGCTTTTATGGATACCAGTTCATAGTGTTCTCCAAGATTACCAAAGGTCATAAGTGAAGAAAGAAGTATTGCCAGGGGCAGGGCAAGAGGAACAAATGTAGAGGAAGCGTAAAATAATAATCTGGCGATAATATGCCACTCAAGGCCTTTCCCCACTAGATCATCAATATACTTCCAAAGAAACTGAAGCAGCAATATAAATAGTGCAATAAAAAAAGTAAAAATAAATGGCCCAAGGAACGACTTAAGCATATATGTTTGTAACTTCTTCATTTATAAACTATTTAATCTTTGTTTTGAATACCAAATAAGGGAAAACGTTTTTCGAAACCATTAATTATAAATTAATAGATTGAAAATATTTTTAATAGTTGCAAATTTAAGAATTAAAGTCATAGTGTTTATTTTTTAAGTTTGCATATTATCTTTTAAGTATGCGATTTATATTACTCTTATTTATTTTATCCGCCTCAATGATTAGTTTGGGACAGAAAAATGATACTATTGTCCACATAAATGGTAACATTCTCACCGGGGAAATAAAACGCCTGGATTATGGAATTATTACTTATAAGATGGATGGTATGGGAAGTATTGACTTTCAAACTAACAAAGTAAAGACAATAATATCGAAAAAGAAGTATGAAATAAAATTAACAAGCGGATTAAATTATTTTGGTTCAATCGACTCTTCAAATAATGGCAGAAAGGTTAATATATTACTCACAAATTTAACACGGACTGTTGATATTGATGATATTATAGAAATGTATCCAATTAAAAATAATTTTTGGCTGCGCATGAGTGGTAAATTCAATTTGGGTTATAATTTTAGCAAAGGTAGCGATATAAACAGTTTTACTTTTAGTGGCAACCTTGATTACAGAAAAAAGAACTCCTATTATAGTTTAAACTGGAACAATAATTTCACGGCACAAAGTGATTCAATAATATCAAGAAAAACAGATGTTAATTTTGTAATTATTCATTACATAAAAAATAATTGGTCATTTTATTCACAAACAGGTATGAATCAAGCGTCTGAGATGGGCTTAAGGTTAAGGATATTTCAGTCGTTTGCAGGTTTATACGATATTGTTTACAATAGTAAAAACCGATTAAATTCTGCGATGGGGCTAAGTGGTAACCGCGAGTGGTCGGATAATAATTCCTTAAATGCTAATAATTTGGAAGCCTTTTTGTCATTAAATTATAAATTGTTTAAATATATTAGTCCAAAAATTGATATCACTACCGATTTCACCATTTTTCCCAGTCTTACTGACTATGGACGATTACGCATTGAGTACAATTTAAATTCGAGTTATGAACTATTTAGTGATTTTTTTATTGGACTAAATTACTATTACAGTTTCGATAGTAAACCTATAGATATTAATGCCTCAAGTGAAGACTGGGGCATATCAACAACATTTGGTTATTCTTTTCATTAAAAAAAGTGGAGAAAAAATATACTTTCGGCAAACACGAGCGATTACACTCAAAATTCCTTATAGATCAACTATTTAGGGAGGGCAAGTGGTTTTTTAATTATCCATTTAAAGTAGTTTACCTAAATGTTGAAAATAAAGAACTTAATTCGAATGCTGTTTTGATAAGTGTTTCTAAAAGAAATTTTAAAAATGCCACCGAAAGGAATAAAATAAAACGATTATTCAGAGAGGCTTATCGATTAAATAAACACTTACTAATTCCTGTGGAAAACGATGAAAAACCTTATTGGAATGTGGCATTTATATATACCGCCAAATCTATACTTTCATTTAAAGAGATAGAAAGGAAAATAATTCTAATTTTGCAATCCATAAAAATACAGGATGAAATTTCTACTGTCTAAATTGTTTATATTTTTAATCAGGGTTTACCAATATACTTTATCCCCTTTTATTGGTCGCTCATGCCGATACACCCCTACATGTTCTCATTACAGTGTAGAAGCGATTCAAAAATACGGACCATTTAAAGGTGGATGGTTGTCAATAAAAAGAATTTCCTCATGTAACCCATGGGGTGGCAGTGGTTACGATCCTGTTCCATAGTAAAATTGAAAAAAATATGAAGTTAAAATTCTTATTAATAGGACTATTATTCAGCAGTTTAATTTTCGCTCAAAACAACAATAATTTCGAGTTATCAAAAAACCTTGAGATATACGGTGATATCATGCGTAAATTAAATTTACAATATGCCGATGATATTAAACCAGGTGAATTAACGAAAACAGCTGTAGATGCCATGCTTAATCAGTTGGATCCTTATACAATTTATGTTCCTGAATCTCAACTGGAGGATTTGGATTTAATGACAAGAGGAGAATACGGTGGTATAGGTGCCTTGATACAAAAGCAAGGTGAATATGTTGTTATAAGTGAACCATATGAAAATTTCCCGGCCCAAAAATCGGGCTTAAGAGCAGGCGACAGAATAATTGAAATTGATGGAGAATCAACAGTGGGAAAAAATTCTTCTCAGGTAAGTGAAAAACTTAAGGGAGTTCCAGGCTCAGAAATTACAATTGTTGTAATGCCTTTTAATGATACCATATTGAGAACCCACAAACTAAGCCGTGAAAAAATTAAATTCCCAAATATTCCTTATTCTGGCATGGTAAGCGATCATATTGCTTACATAAACCTATCACAATTTAATCCAAAATCGGCTGCAGATGTTAAAAATGCTTTTCTTGATCTGAGAGAAAATAATGATGTCACCGGTCTTATAATCGATTTGAGAAACAATGGAGGTGGGCTATTGAATGAAGCCGTTGATATAGTAAACATATTTGTTCCTAAAGGACAAACAGTAGTAACTACCAAGGGAAAACTCAAGGAAAGTACTATGATTCATAAAACAAAAAATGCTCCGGTCGACACTAAAATACCTGTGGTTGTTTTAGTAAACGAAAATACAGCCTCAGCAAGTGAAATTGTTTCAGGATCGCTGCAGGATCTCGACAGAGCCGTTGTCGTTGGCCAGAAGACATACGGGAAAGGCCTGGTACAGAACATATTACCTCTCCCATATAATTCAAAAATAAAAATAACGGTTGCGAAGTATTATATTCCAAGTGGAAGATGTATACAGGCAATTGATTATTTTAACAGAGATAAAAATGGTATAATTGAAAAAATTCCGGATTCACTTCTAAGTGTTTTTAAAACAAAAGGAGGCCGGAAGGTTTTTGATGGTGCAGGAATTTTTCCGGATATCAGTATAGAACCAATTCGATTTAGTCAGATAAGTGCCGACTTATACACTGGCAACTATATATTCAATTATGCCAATGAGTATTTCTCATCACATGATAGTATAGTTAGTCCTATTGAGTTTGAGATTGATGATACGACTTACGAATCATTCAAAAAAAGTGTTGAGAAAATGGATTTCGATTACCTTACAGAAACTGAGAGCCTTTTGGAACGCATAGGAAAGAGTGCTGAAAGAGAGCATTATTTGGAAGCCATTAGTGGCAATCTTGAAGATCTAAAGAATTCCATAAAATTGGAGAAGAAAAAAGATATCGATAAGTTTAGAAACGAAATAGAAGAAATGTTAAAAATTGAAATTATTTCGAGATATTACTATCAAAAAGGAAAAATTATTGCTTCTTTGAAAACTGATGAAGAAGTTGAAAAAGCAGTTGAAATTTTAGATGATAAAGATTTGTATAAATCAATATTAAAAGGAACTTATAAAGAAACCACCAAAGAATAGCAAAATTGATTAACTCCAACTCAAATATACATTCAGGAGCATATTATTTCTCCTTGATTTTGCTGGTGGTAAGTATACCACTATCGAAATTTATGATGAGTATCAGTGAGTTTCTGATCCTCTTTCTATGGACTTGGTCTGGCTTTTCATTTCGACTTACTCAAAGGTTTTTTAAACTTGGAGGCCCAATCAAAGGTTTAACACATTTTTTAAAATATTTCTTTGGCCTTGCCGCAACAAATTTCGCAGATAAATTCAAGTTGTTCTTTAATAATAGAGCAGCAGTAGTTTTATCCTTAATTTATTTAATGCATATTGCAGGTTCTTTTTTTTCCAGCGACATAGATTATACACTTAAAGAGTTACGTATAAAATTACCACTTATTCTCTTCCCAGTAGTTTTTTCAACAGCAGGAAGAATGAAATACCGACAGTTCAGAACACTAATGCTTTTTTATATAGCTGCTGTATTTGCTGGAAGCATGATTAGTTTATATCTGTTTCTTCAAAAGGAATTTATTGATATTAGAGAAATATCGCCCTTCATCTCTTCCATAAGGTTTGGGCTAAATACTAGTTTTGCTCTGTTTATCTTAGTATACTTTATTTTTGTAGACCACAAATTTAACCTCTGGACAAAAGGTCTATTTATAGTTTTAAGTATATGGTTTGTAGTGTTTATTATCTTAATTGAATCGGTAACGAGTTTTACAATAATATTTTTCTTAAGCATCGGACTATTGATATACAACATGCTTAAATCCAGAAGATTGATCTATAAACTAATTATACTGTGTGTAATATTTTTAATTCCAGCAACGGTGGCTTTAATAACTATAAACACAGTAAAGAAAGCAACCACAGCACCCGACATTAAAATATCAGAACTCGATAGTATAACTCCTTTTGGAAATAAATATATTCACGATACAGTTTCACGAAAAGTAGAGGACGGGAAGTATGTGGGAATTTATTTATGTGAACCCGAGTTGAAAAAGGCCTGGAATGAACGAAGTGAGAAGAAATATCACGAGTTAGACAAAGACGGTAACAGCATAAAAGAAGGTCTAATCAGATACCTTACCTCTAAGGATTTAAGAAAGGATTACAAGGGTGTTTATGAGCTTAGTGAGTGGGACATAAATATGATTGAAAACGGCTGTGCAAATGTAAATTACGTTAATAACCCAGGTTTCAAAACGAGAATATTAAAAATTATTAAGGGTTATGAAGTGTATAAACTAACATCTAATCCTAGTGGAAGTTCTGTAATGCAAAGACTTGAGTATTTAAGGGCCTCTGTTTCATTAATAAAAGAGAACTGGTTAGTTGGAGTGGGCACAGGCGATTTAGAGCAGTCACTATACAAAAAATATGACGAAATGGGCTCGAAATTAAAAAAAGAATTTAGGTATCATGCTCATAATCAGTTTTTTGCAATTTTTATTGCCTTCGGTATTATAGGCTTTTTAATATTTATTATTGCATTAATATATCCGGCAATACAAACAAAAAGTTTTACGGATTATTTCTTTAGTGTATTTTTTGTGATCATGACAATATCCATGCTATCGGACGATACTTTAGAAACACAGGCAGGTGTTACCTTATTTGCCTTTTTCTATTCATTTCTAATGTTTGGAAAAAATAGGTCAAATGCATGGAAATTTATATTTTAGCAAACAAATAATAATGTGAAAGAGAAATTAATTTCAATACACTTAATCGAGTATTCTTCTTCTGAAGAGATGTCTGCTGAAGAAAAAAACTTACTGGATGTAGCTGAAAAAGCCACATCATTTGCCTATGCTCCTTATTCTCAATTTAAAGTAGGCGCTGCATTATTACTTGACAATGGTGAAATTATTACAGGAAGCAATCAGGAAAATACATCATACCCAAATGGAATATGTGCCGAAAGAGTTGCTATTAATACTGCAAAAAATAAATATCCTGATATGTCAGTAAAGGCTATAGCAATTACTGCTACTACCGAAAACTTTGAAATCACATCCCCAATTTCTCCCTGTGGGATGTGCAGGCAGGTTATTGCAGAAACAGAAAATCGTCAGAAAAATGGCATTAAGATAATTATGAAGGGTGAAAAAGGACCTGTTATTGTTGCAAACAGTATAGAAGACTTATTACCTCTAATGTTTCATGAGGAAAAATTAAAAAAATAAATAAAAATTGATATATGAAAAATATTATTGTTTCCCTTTTGGTTTTATTAAGCCTGAGTTCCTTTACAGGAGATAAACCTGCCTATAGAATTTTTAATAATGAAGGAAAAAAAGTTAAGTATAAAAAGATGCTTGAAACAGTTAAAGATGCTGATGTTGTTTTCTTTGGAGAATTACATAATAATCCTGTTGTACACTGGCTACAGTTTGAACTAACAAAAGACCTTTATAATGAAAAGGAAGGAAATTTAATTTTGGGTGCTGAAATGTTCGAAACTGACAATCAGTTAATTCTGAACGAATATTTAAAAGGAAATATTTCTCAAAAGAGTTTTGAAAAAGAAGCCAGAATATGGCCAAATTACAAAACCGACTATAAACCTCTTGTGGAATTTGCAAAGGATAGTAATTTAATTTTTGTTGCCACAAATATTCCAAGGCGTTATGCTTCTACAACTTACAAAAAAGGTTTTGAGGGGCTTGATGAATTAAGTGCAGAAGCAAAATCGTATATTGCCCCGCTACCAATTGAATATGATCCTGAACTCAAAGGCTATAGCGATATGATGAAACAAATGGAAGGGATGGGACATGCAAATCCAAACTTACCAAAAGCTCAGGCTATAAAGGATGCAACCATGGGTTACTCAATTGCTGAGTTTGCTGGTAATGGCAAAACATTTATTCATTATAATGGCGCATATCATTCAAATAATTACGAAGGCATCCTTTGGTATCTTAACAGATACAAGCCTAATTTAAAGATAGTTACCATAACTTCTGTAGAACAAGCAGATGTTGACACTCTTTCAAAAGACAATGATAATTTGGCAAACTTCATTATTGTTGTTAACCAAAATATGACAAAAACCAATTAATACATATTATATACATGAAAAAGGCAGACTTAACAATCTGCCTTTTTTTTTGATATATATTAAGAAAACCCTTAATCCAGGAGATAAAAAAAGCAGGCTAAAACTAATTCAGCCTGCTAATTATTATTTTTATTAGATACTTATCTGCTTACTTCAACTACTTCGTATCCTTCAACTATATCACCAACTTTTATATCGTTAAATTTATCGATATTCAATCCACATTCGTAACCTGCTGCAACCTCTTTAACATCATCTTTGAAACGTTTAAGAGAGCCAAGCACTCCTGTATAAACTACTATACCATCTCTAATAAGTCGAACATTAGTTTTACGAGTTATCTTTCCATCAAGCACATAACATCCTGCAATTGTACCAACCTTTGTAATTTTAAATACATCACGAACTTCGATATTACAAACAATTTTTTCTTCCATTTTAGGAGCAAGCATACCCTTAACGGCATCTTTAATTTCCTCTGTAGCCTGGTAGATAATTGAGTACAAACGGATATCTATTTGTTCTTTTTCTGCAAGTTTTCTTGCTTGCGGAACAGGTCGAACCTGGAATCCAATAATAATTGCATCCGATGCCGAGGCCAGCATAATATCTGATTCGGTAATGGCACCCACAGCTTTATGAATAACATTAACCTGTACTTCATCACTTGAAAGTTTTAGTAACTCATCACTAAGTGCTTCTACAGAACCATCCACATCACCTTTCACAATAAGGTTCATTTCTTTGAAATCACCAATTGCAATACGACGACCAATTTCATCGAGAGTAATATGTTTTTGTGTACGCAGACTTTGTTCACGTATAAGTTGCTGACGTTTGCTAACCAAATTCTTAGCTTCTTTTTCATCCAGCATTACGTTGAAAATATCACCTGCCTGAGGAGCGCCATTTAATCCTAATATTACCACAGGAACTGACGGTCCTGCCACATCCTTTGCTTTATTTCTTTCATTAAACATGGCTTTCACTCTACCATAAACAGGTCCGGCAATTATGATGTCGCCTTTCTTCATTGTTCCGTCCTGCACCAGTACAGTAGAAACATATCCACGTCCTTTATCCAGTGTGGCTTCAATAACAGTACCTTTACCAGGTTTCTTAGGATTAGCTTTCAACTCGAGCATTTCTGCTTCAAGTAATACCTTATCCAAAAGATCATTAATACCCATACCGGTAATTGCTGAAATTTCCTGCGACTGGAATTTACCACCCCAATCTTCCACAAGAATATTCATTTGCGAAAGTTGGTCTTTTATCTTATCGGAACTAACTCCCGGTTTATCCATTTTGTTGAATGCAAATACTATTGGCACTCCTGCTGCCTGAGCGTGATTAATTGCTTCCCGTGTTTGAGGCATCACACTATCGTCGGCGGCAATTACAATAATTGCAATATCAGTTACTTTAGCACCTCTTGCACGCATGGCAGTAAATGCTTCGTGACCAGGAGTATCGAGGAAAGTAATTACTTTTCCCGATTCTGTTGTAACTTCATATGCACCAATATGCTGAGTTATACCACCAGCTTCACCGGCAACAACATTTGCTTTACGGATGTAGTCGAGCAATTTTGTTTTACCGTGGTCAACGTGACCCATAACGGTAACAATAGGGGCTCTGTCTCTTAAATCCTCAGGAGCATCTTCTTCTTCATTTATCTCCAGACCATCCTGATCATCAACACTTACGAATTCGGTTTTAAATCCATATTCTTCAGCTAGCAATGCAATAGTTTCTGCATCCAGCCTTTGATTTATGGAAACAAACAAACCAATTTGCATACAAGTTTTTATAATCTCAGTAACTCCAATGTCCATCATAGTGGCAAGTTCGTTAGCAGTAAGGAATTCGGTAACTTTAAGAGTACCCTTTTCTTCTGCACTACGTTCTTGTTCTTCGCGCATATGCTCAGAAACAGTATCACGTTTTTGCCTTCTGTATTTGGAAGATTTTGATTTCCCTGTAGGCGAAAGTCTGTTAAGAGTTTCTTTGATCTTCTTTTGAATGTCTTCAGCGGAAGGTTCTACTTTTTCAGGACGTCGGTTGCCACCTGGCTTACCCCTCTTATTACCCTGCTGATTCTTATTAGTATGTTGATGTTGTTTATTAGTATCCTGAGGTTTCGTTTCAGCACCAGCCTGAGGTTTAATGCGTTTTCTCCTTTTCTTACCTTTTCCTCCATGAGCATCGGAAGAAGATGCTACTGGTTTCTTCTTTTTGGAAGGTGGTTTTGGTAATTCTATTTTACCAAGAACTGTAGGACCGGTTAGTTTCTCATGTTTTGTCGGGATGAAGTTATCATCTGCCGGTTTTTCTTCTTTTTTGTTTTCAACTGGTTTAACTTCAGCCTTTTCTTGAGGAACTTGCTCCTTTTCTATATTTTCAACAGCAGGTTTTTCCTTTTGTTTTTGCTTTTCTTCAATCTTTTTAGCCGGACGTGAAGATTTTCTTTTGGATTCAGCTTCTTTGCGTTTCTCTTCTTTACTCTTCTTCTTGGGTCTTGTTCGCATATTCATGCTGTCAAGATCTATTTTACCCAGAACCTTAGGCTCATTGGATTCCTCTTTTTCTTCTTCAACAGTTTCTTTTGATTCTTCTTTTTCAGAAACAACTTCCTCTTTCTTAACTGGTTTATTCTCAGTTTTTTCCTCTTTTGGTGGCTCAGGAGTTTTTTCAACAATTTCAGTTTTCACTTCCTCCTTCTCAACAGGTTCTGAAGGTTTTTCTGCTTCAGTTTTCTTTTCTACAGATTTCTCCTCTATCTTCTTTTCTTCAAGAGGTTCCTCTTTTGCCTCAACTTTTGGCTTCTCTTCAGCTACCTCATTTTTTATTTCTTCAACTTCTTCCTTCGGCGGTTTTTCTTCAGCAACTTCTTCTTTTACTTCAGGTTTAACTTCTTGCTTAGTTTCAACTTTTGCTTCAGGTTTTTCTTCAACTTTCTTTTCTTCAACCGGTGATTTTTCTTTGGGTTTGGCTTCCGCAGTTTCTTCTACAGCGGTCTCTTTCTTACCCATTCCAAGGTTAGTGATAAGTAATTCATCAGGAATATCAATTTCTTCTTTTTCCTCTTCCTTTACCTTTTCTTTTGTTTCTTTTATGGTAATTGGACCCTGTCCAAGGAATTCAAGGTTACGCTCTTTAGAAGCTTTCTTAACTTCCTTTTCATCCTGAAATTCATCCTGAAGAATAGCATACATTTCAGGTTGCAGCTTAGTATTAGGGTTTTTTACAATCTCAAATCCTTTCTCACTAAGAAACTCCACAACAGTGTCAAGGCCAATATTAAATTCCCTTGCCGCTTTACTAAGTCTTATTACCTTTGATTTATCAGACATATATGCTAATTAATTTTAATTCCTTTTTAATGAATAAAAAACTTATAAAAGTAAACTTTTTATTCGAATTCGCTTTTGAGTATTCTGGTAACTTCAAGTATAGTTTCCTCTTCCAGATCGGTTCTGGAGATTAACTCTTCCATGGATAGTTCCAATACACTCTTGGCGGTATCACAACCAATGGCCATCAATTCGTCGATTATCCACTGATCAATTTCATCGCTAAACTCTTGCAAATCAACATCTTCGCTATCTGTATCAGTATCGCGATAAACATCGATTTCATAACCGGTTAACTTACCGGCCAGTTTAATATTGAATCCACCTTTTCCGATAGCCAGCGAAACCTGATCGGGTTTCATAAACACATCGGCTTTTGAATTTTCTTCATCTATTTTAATACCGGTAATTTTTGCCGGAGATAAAGCTCTTTGTATATACAGTTCCTGGTTGTTAGTAAAGTTGATTACGTCGATGTTCTCGTTTTTCAACTCTCTTACAATACCGTGAATACGTGAACCTTTCATACCTACACAAGCTCCAACCGGATCAATACGATCGTCATACGACTCTACTGCTATTTTTGCTCTTTCACCCGGAACCCTTACAATATTTTTAATGGTAATCAAACCATCATAAATTTCAGGTACTTCTGCTTCGAATAAACGCTCCAAAAATACAGGTGATGTTCTGGATAAGATAATTACGGGATTATTATTTCTCAAATCTACTTTAGAAACTACCGCTCTTATGGTATCTCCCTTACGATAATAGTCGGATGGAATTTGTTCTGATTTTGGCAAAACTAATTCGATATCCTCATCATCAACAACGAGTATCTCTTTTTTCCAAACCTGATAAACTTCGCCGGTAAGTATTTCGCCAACTTTTTCCTTGTATTTTTTAAAGACACTGTCTTTTTCATAATCAAGGATTTTAGATACCAGATTCTGACGTATTGAAAGGATTTCTCTTCTTCCAAAATCGCCTAATTTGATTAATTCAGAAAATTCTTCTCCAACTTCAAAGTCGGGCTCTACCTTAATTGCTTCTGATATAGCAACCTGAAGATTTTCATCTTCAACTTCTCCATCTTCAACAATTTCACGGTATCTCCAGATTTCCAGGTCACCCTTATCGATATTTACAATTATATCGATATTGGCTTCTTCACCATACTTTTTTTGAAGCAACGACTGGAAAATCTCTTCCAGAATGTGCATCATTGTTTCTCTGTCGATGTTTTTGAATTCCTTAAACTCCGAAAAGGTTTCAACCAAATTTATTGTATCCATTTTTTATTTTTTTCTTCTTTAGAAAACAATTACGCCCTTGGCATGTTTTATATTTTCAAAAGGTATTTCTATTGCATCTCCGGTAAGCATTTTTTTACTCTTACTTTTATGCCCTTTTTTCTTTACGATTTCTTCCTTTAAAATGAGATTAGAATCATTAAAAGATTCCAAAATACCTCTTTTTACACTATCATCATTGAGACTCAACTCAATTGCTTTATCGATGTATTTATTATACTGACGATGCAATAAAATAGGCTTATCGATACCATAAGAAGAAACGCCAAGTTCAAAATCTTCTTCTTCACGGTCCAAATTACCTTCAATTAACCTGCTAACTTCAACACATTTATCGATGCTAACCCCATCGTCGCCATCAATTATTACTTTAATATTATTTTGCGAATCGATATTAGTTTCAACAGCAAAAAGGGAAGTGCCTTTTAGCGCATCATTAACAAGTTTTTCTATTTTATTTTTATCTATCATATATAAAAACTGAGGGGACACTAAGCCCCCTCAAAATTAAAAACTATCTTTCCAAGTTGTCCGACAAGGGTTCGAACCTTGACCGGCAGAACCAAAATCTGCAGTGCTACCATTACACCATCGGACATTCGGGGTGCAAAGATACATGATTTTTTTATTTTGCAAATCAGTAAAGTAAATTATTTTTGTAGTCGTGATTATTTAAAATAGTTTTAAGAAACAAAGCACACAAAACCATGTATAACGAACTGATTTCCAGAGAACAATTACATTCTGCCATAAATGATAATATTGGGACTATGATATATTTCTACAGCGACAAATGTGCCCCATGTGTTAGTTTGAGGCCAAAAGTTAAGGAAATGGTGGATGAAAAATTCCCAAAAATGGTATTGGCATTTGTAAATTCAGAGAAATTTCCGGAACTTCCTGCAACATATTCTGCGTATTCCAGTCCTACTTTAATAATCTTTTTTGAAGGTAAAGAGTATAAACGTGAGAGTAAGTATATTTCTATACCTCAACTGGCCGAAAGTATTTCAAGGCCTTATGATATGATTTTTGATTAAACAAAAAAGGTGAGTAAAAAATACTCACCCTAAATGTTTATTTCTAAGTTTCATTATTTTACTCTTTTCACCTTAATGGCATTCATACCTTTTAATCCTCTTTCGATTTCGAAAACAACCATGTCGTTTTCCTGAATTTTGTCAATAAGTCCGTGAACGTGAACGAAGAATTTTTCCTGTGAATCAATATCTTTTATAAAGCCAAAGCCCTTTTGGTCGTTAAAAAACTCAACCTTGCCTTTTCTTTCTATTGTAAGATCTTCCTTTTCTCTTTTGGGAACGCCAATTTCAATATTCTTGGCTTTTACCTTTGTTTTGCTTGCAGGATCGGGTGGTGTATCTGAGAGATTTCCATGTTCGTCGACATAAGCAATCATATTATCAAGGTCTCCGCCTTCAGAATTAGCCACACGCTCTTCCTTCTTCTTTTGCTTGTCGAGTCTTTTTTTAATGCGTTTTTTTTCCTTTTCTTTTTTATTGAAAGTCTCTTGAGATCTCCCCATACCATTTATTTTTTAGTGATGTCGAGCAGTTCGGTTGGTAATTTTGCTTTGGGATTCGTAATGTCTGCTGACTTATACAATCAAACCCATAATAAGAATGTTTCTATATCAATACCCGATTTACATATCGATAGTGCATGTTTTTCAATTTGCAAAAGTAAACATTTATTTGGGATGTTGGAGGTTTGATAGTATTTAACAATAAGAGAATACTAAAAATTGATTTAATATGAGTATAAAAACCTACAGTTTTATCTTCTCAAAATTTTTCAGCAGGAAGTTTACGGGATAAATACTTGCCAGAAAACCAATTATTTGTACAGTAGCAAAAACATAAACAAACTCTATCCAGTTCATTTTTACAGGATAAGCATCAATAATAAAATCGCCCTGGCCGGAGCCTAAACTTACAAGGCCAAATGTTTGCTGAAGATATAAAACTATAAATCCTAGGATTAGTCCGCCTAAACCTCCAATAAGGCTTATGAGCATACCCTCGAGGGAGAAAATATTTTTTATGAGTTTTCTATCGGCTCCCATACTTTTTAAAACCGCTATATCTTTCTTTTTCTCAACAATTAATATGGAAAGTGATCCTATCATATTAAAGGAGGCCAATGCAAGTATGAAAAGTAAAATAAAAAATATTGCTGCTTTCTCCGACGACAGAACCTTAAACAATGCCATATTCTGCTCATAGCGATTTGCAACTTTAAAATCATCACCCAAAAGGTTTTTTATTTGCTGCTGTACTTTTTCAGTATCAGCATCCTTTTTGGTAAATAATTCAATGGATGTTACTTCATTATCATATTCCATCAAATCGCTAACAAAGCCAAGTGGAAGAATTACATATTGCTCGTCGAATTCCTGCTGCACAGAAAACACTCCCGAGGCATGAATTGCTCTTCGGTTAAACGCAGTGGCTACATTAAAACTGGATTGATTTCCCCGTTTAGGGACATAAACATTCAGGAATTTAGAAACCTCATCAGGATATAAATCAAGGTAATAGGCTACCCCTGCCCCTACCACAGCATAATTTGCATCTCCTTCATTAAGAACAAAATAACCATCCACCAACATGGAGTCGATGCCGCTAAGTGGAGCGAATTTGTTTTCCACACCTTTTATTTTGCCTATGAACTGCTTCTCGCCATAGCGAAATAAAGCATCTTCTTCTATTACTTTTGAGAAATCGGCAACCCCTTCTATTTGTTTTATTTTTTCGGAAGGAAAATTGTCCAGCGAAAATGTCTTCCCGCTAAGGGCTGTAATTTTAAAATCGGGATTAAAAACACCATAAAGACTTTTGATTACACTTTCGAAACCATTGAAAACCGACAGCACAACTATTAGTGCGAAAGTCCCGATACCCAAACCCACAACAGAAATCGAAGAAATTATGTTTATCAAATTCCTCGATTTTTTTGATACCAGATATCTTGCTGCTATGAATAATGACGTTTTCACTGACAAATTTTAAGCAAAGATGCGTAATTTTTGTTGCATAAGAGAAGTAAAAAAAGAGTAAAAAATTGAATTCCGGATTTATTTCCAGGCTTTTGCCACAATTCCGGTACCGGTTTTATGCTTTCCTTTCAAATCTAAATAATTCAATACCAAACTAATAGGAAATGTTAGCAAATAATAAAAAGGCAAAATGATAAAAAAGATATAAGAAGTGTTAAGCATTACTATGGGATATTTCATACTAAGTTTCCAGGAAATTTTTCCTGGTTTACCGTATTGATAATAAACTTCTGATTTGGAAAAACCTGCTCGTTTTAATTTGGCAGTAATGTCATCAACGCCATAACCGTCTCTCACATGCTCATCGATAAATGAGTGAGTACCATCATTTTCATACTCATCATGATCGTGGTCGTGCACATCGGAACCACCCTGATCGGAAGGTGTAGAAACCAAAAGCATGGAACCCGGTTTGAGTGAATTATAGAAGTTGGAAAATACTTTCTCATCCTCTTCTATATGTTCCATTACATCAACACAAAGTATAAGGTCGTATTTTTCTTTCTCATCAATTTTTGTAAGATCGGCATAACTAAAAGTAGCATTTTTCAAGCCTATCTTTCCAAAGAAATTATTGCAATCGTCAATTTGTTCCTGTTTTACATCCACTCCATTAATTGTCCAATCTTCATTGCGCGAAGCCAGATAATAATCGTATTGTCCGAAACCTGAACCGGCGTCGAGTATATTTTGTTTCCCTTTTTGAGTTTTTTCCCATTTTTTAATTTCCTTGCGGATATGCCATGAGCGAAGCAGAAGCAGGTCGAGTAATCTATAAAATAACTTTCTTAAAAAAGGTGCTGAGTTAAATACCTTTCCTAGTTTTCTTTTTATGGGATCGTATTTCATTTAAATAGTATTCGGTGATTTGTAATGTAGGAAGTTGTTAATCTTCGTCTTTTAATAGTTTATCGATATTTTCGATATAGTCGAGAGAATCGTCGAGATAGAAATTAAGGGCAGGAACGATACGTAACTGGTGACGTATTTTATTTCCCAGGCTACCTCTGATTTCTGAAGTATGCTTTCTGATATTTTTCAAAGCAGCAGCCTTATCATTGGTTGCAAACAAACTCAAATACACTTTTGCAAGTGTTAGGTCGGGACTAATATTTACTTTTGTAACAGTTATCATTGCACCCTTTGCAAGATATTGCATTTCAGTTTGAAAGATCATTCCCAGATCTTTTAATAGTAGTTTAGATATTTTTTCCTGTCTCTTCGATTCCATGCGGCAAAAATAGTAAATATCCTTTTGCGCAAACATTTTATGTAAGGCATCAATATTATAAAAATTGGTTTTGATAAATATTTTCTATTTAATATGGTTCTAAAAATCAATTAATTCCAAACATGAATTATAAAAATTACTTTTGCAAAAGATTTTCGTCCACAAATGGAAGATATTTTTATTATTTTCGAATAGTTTAAAATTATATAAAGCATTGAATCGTAGGTTTTACCGAATAGTTCGTACAAAAGAAAACCAAAGAAGATTGGTTCTTATATTGAGTATGGTTGTCGGGCTAGTTAGCGGCCTGGCAGCAGTGCTGCTTAAAAACACTGTGCACTACACCAACGATTTAATTACCAATGGTTTTGACTTTACAAGAGGCAATTATCTTTATCTGGCTTTTCCACTGGTTGGTATAGGTTTAACAATATTGTTTGCAAAATACATTGCCCGCGACGATATAGGTCATGGTGTGAGCAAAATTCTACATGCTGTTTCCCGAAAGAAGGGAAGGCTGGAGGCGCATAATATGTATTCTTCCATGATAGGAAGTACTTTCACCATCGCATTTGGAGGTTCCATGGGTTTGGAGGCTCCTATAGTTTTAACAGGGAGTTCAATAGGCTCTTTTCTGGGCCGGCGTTTCCATCTGAACTATAAAACCATAATGATATTGGTTGGTGCGGGCGCAACAGGAGCAATAGCAGGTATTTTTAAGGCACCCATTGCCGCTGTGGTTTTTTCACTGGAGGTTTTGATGCTCGACCTTACAATGGTTACCGTTATTCCTTTGTTGATTTCTGCAGCAACGGCAGCCACTGTTTCTTATTTCTTTCTTGGTAGCGGTGTTTTATTCTCCTTCGACTTTGTGCAAGGATTTAAAATTACTCATCTTGCATATTACGCCGGTTTGGGAATTTTTACCGGCCTGGTATCATTGTATTTCACAAAAAGTACGATGTATATCGAAAGTAAAATGGCTTTGATAAAGTATAAATGGCAAAGATGGCTTGTGGGAGGACTTTTGTTAGGTTTACTGATATATATTTTCCCATCCCTTTATGGTGAAGGTTACGAATTTATGCATCAGTTGATAAACAATCGTACCGAGGGTTTGATTAATGAATCATTATTTGGAAATTTCACAAACATAGTCTGGCTTTCACTATTTCTCCTCTTAATACTAATATTTAAAGTTGTAGCCATGGCCATTACAGGAGGTAGTGGTGGTGTTGGCGGAATATTTGCTCCTTCGCTGTTTATGGGTGCTGTGGCTGGAGTTTTCTACAGTCGTATTTTGGAAGCATTTCCATTTCTTCACAATGTACCTGAAAAAAACCTCGCCCTGGTAGGAATGGCAGGAGTAATGGCAGGAGTGATGCATGCTCCCCTTACGGGAATATTTCTAATTGCTGAATTTACAGGTGGTTACGAATTGTTTACACCTCTTATTATTACTTCTGTAATCTCATATTTAACAATAATGATTTTCGAACCTCACGGCATTTATACCAAACGCTTAGCAAAAAGAGGTGAGTTAATGACACATCATAAAGACCGCAATGTATTGCAGATGATGAGTGTTGAAAAACTTATAGAAACTAATTTCAGGACAATAAATCCGGAAGGTAATTTGGGTGATTTGGTAAAGATAATTTCGGAATCGGAGCGGAATGTTATTGCCGTTGTTGATGAAGAAAATAATTTTTACGGAGTTGTTTTTGTGAACGATATAAGAAACATTATTTTCAAACAGGAACTTTATGAAACCACTATGGTGGTAGATGTTATGTTTATGCCCGACCCAATAGTAAGCAGAAATGACAGCATGGAAGTTGTTGCTCAGAAATTTCAGGACAGCGGCAACTTTAACCTTCCTGTAATAGATGACGGGAAATATATAGGTTTCGTTTCCCGGGCAAGAATTTTCTCGAGTTACCGTAAACTACTAAAGGAGTTTAGTGATGAATAATCCTAAAAAGCGGAATTAAGAAATATTAAAACCATAATATTATTTTTTTTTCCAACCTTTGCAAAAAAAATAAAATGATTTACATCACCAGAAGGGAAAGATTTAATGCTGCGCATCGCCTTTTCAGAGAAGATTTTTCAGATGAAAAAAACCTGAAAGTATTTGGCAAATGTTCCAATCCCAATTGGCACGGACACAATTACGAACTTTTTGTAACGCTAAAAGGTGAAATAAATCCTGAGACCGGATTTCTGGTGAACCTCAAAACTTTAAGCAAACTTATCAGAGAAACTGTTATTACAAAACTGGATCATAAAAATATAAATCTGGAAGTTGATTTTATGAAAGGTAAACTGGCTTCAACGGAAAATCTGGCAGTGGGCATCTGGAATGAACTTTATGACAAAATAAAAGCCTTAAATGCTGATTTACACTGTATTAAAGTTAGCGAATCGGAAAACAACTCGGCTGAATATTATGGTTAATCATTTTAAATTTATAAATGGCACTTTTTTTGACTAAATCAAAATTCATTATTTAAAAGCAATGGGAAATATTAAAGAAATAATTGGTTACGAAAGGATAGACAGTTTTGAACCTGAGAAGTTAGAAAAGTTAAGATATCACTATGCTGAAATATTAAATCTTATTGGTGAAAATCCAAAACGAGAAGGTTTGGTAGAAACTCCGCTCCGTGTTGCTAAATCCATACAATTTTTAACACAGGGTTACGATCACGATCCGGAAGAAATACTGTTATCTGCTAAATTTAAAGAAGATTATCGTGAGATGGTAATTGTAAAAGACATAGAAATATTTTCGATGTGTGAACATCACATGATTCCATTTATTGGTAAAGCACATGTTGCATATATCCCCAACGGATATATTACCGGATTAAGCAAAATTGCAAGAGTAGTTGAGGCTTACGCACGTCGTTTACAGGTACAGGAAAGACTTACATCGCAAATTAAAGATGCAATAAACAATACTCTCAATCCATTAGGCGTGGCCGTAGTTATTGAAGCGAAACACCTTTGTATGGCAATGAGGGGAATTCAAAAACAGAGTTCAGTAACAACCACAAGTGATTTTACCGGAGCTTTTAATAAGCAGGAAACAAGAAATGAGTTTATTAATTTAATTTCCGCAAAATTATCTTAAAACTAAAATACAAACTAAAATTTATCGTTGAAAAATAATAATTATAAGTGATGAACAATTTAAGTAACGACTATAACAGAAACCTTGGCTATCAGCAGCGCGATATGGCTTTGCCGATAGCAAGAACATATTTGGCAAATGTATTTATGTGGATGTTTTTAGCATTGGCTATAACTGCTGCCACATCATGGCTTTTTGCCACTTCAGAAAACCTTATGAGCTTATTGATAAATCCTGAAACAGGGTCGATGTCGATTGGCGGATGGATTGCAATGCTTGCTCCATTCGGACTTGTTATTTGGATGTCAATGGGATTCCAAAAAATGTCGGCCTCTACGATGGTATTGGTATTTATTGCCTATTCAGTATTGATGGGTGTAAGTTTGAGTTTTATTTTTCTGGCTTTTACCGGCACATCAATTGCTACTACTTTTTTAATTACAGCCGGAATGTTTGGAACAATGGCAATTGTTGGATATACCACCAAAACTGATCTTACCAAATTTGGAAGCATCATGATGATGGGTTTGGTAGGAATTATTATTGCCAGCGTTGTTAATATGTTTTTAGGAAGTGCAATGATGGATTATATCATTAGTTTTCTTGGTGTATTAATATTTACAGGGCTCACTGCATACGATGTTCAAAAATTAAAACGCATTGGCTCTCAAATACATAGCGAAAATGACACCACCAGAAAATTAACAATTATGGGGGCTTTAACTTTATACCTCGACTTTATTAATTTATTCCTATTTTTGCTGCGCTTTTTTGGCAATAGAAAATAAAAAAAATCAACCAACCATTATAATATTAAAATAAAGTAGATTTTAACAAAAACAATATGAAAGCCTACGTATTTCCAGGGCAAGGTGCCCAATTTATTGGTATGGGAAAAGATCTGTACGATTCATCTTCTAAAATGAAGGATATGTTTCATAAAGCAAACACTATCCTGAAATTCAAGATTACCGACATTATGTTTGATGGTACTGAAGATGAATTAAAACAAACCAATGTTACACAACCTGCTATTTTTATACATTCGGTTTTATTAGCTCACGCTTTGGGTGAAGAATTTAAACCGGATATGGTTGCAGGCCATAGTTTAGGTGAGTTTTCTGCCTTGGTAGCAAATAAAACACTTTCTTTTGAGGATGGACTAAGGCTGGTAGCCAAACGTGCAGATGCCATGCAAAAAGCATGTTTATTACAATCTTCTACCATGGCTGCAATTATTGGTTTAGAGGATGAAATGGTAGAAAATATTTGTGATAATATTAATGAGATAGTTGTTCCCGCAAATTATAACAGTCCTGGACAATTGGTCATTTCAGGTTCCGTTGAAGGTATCGACAAGGCAATAGAAAAATGTAATGAAGCTGGAGCTAAGCGTGCTCTTAAATTAAAAGTAGGTGGTGCATTTCACTCTCCTTTAATGGAACCCGCGCGCCTTGAACTGGCAGAAGCAATAAATACAACTAAATTTTCTAAGGGTATTTGTCCTATTTATCAAAATGTTACTGGCCAGTCGGTAAACGATCCTGAAATAATAAAATCGAACTTAATTTCTCAGTTAACAGCACCTGTTATGTGGACTAAAATCATGAAGAATATGATTGCCAATGGTGCCAAGGAAGTTATCGAAGTTGGCCCAGGAAAAGTATTACAAGGCTTATTTAAAAAGATAGATAGAAATTTTGTTGTGAGCAGCGCAACCATATAATTTATATAGATATTAATAACTAAAGCAGTTCTGGAAACGGGACTGCTTTTTTTTTAGTTATGAGTTATTAGTTTGAAGACTCGTCATTGGTCATTGGTCATTGGTCATTGGACATTGGTGATGTAAATTTAATTATTTGAAGTTCACTTGTTATTGGATGAATTCTGTTCAAACCCACATAGTCGTATTATGGATATTAACTTGATAGTAATGCCTACACAAGACTGTCTACTAAAGACTGCCTACTGAAGACTGGCAACTGGTC